>JAYVHZ010000157.1:0-19277 GCA_043770645.1 Undibacterium sp.
GGCTTTGCTCCCCAATAAGCCCTGCTCTTCACCCGAAAACAAAACTACTCGCAGCGTGCGTTTCGGTTTCAGTTTTAACGCATGCATAGCACGCAAAACTTCCATTGTCACTACCGTTCCAACACCATTATCGGTAGCACCGGTTCCCAAATCCCATGAATCTTGATGCGC
Organism: Undibacterium sp.; assembly: GCA_043770645.1. Lineage (GTDB taxonomy): Bacteria > Pseudomonadota > Gammaproteobacteria > Burkholderiales > Burkholderiaceae_D > Undibacterium. The sequence goes on from JAYVHZ010000157.1 coordinate 172, forward strand.
GCCAAGCACCACGGTTTCATCGCTCAATTCTGTACCAGGAAAGTCAGCAACCACGTTGTAGGCTTTCACAACATCTTTACTCAGGCGTCCACCGAACTCAAACTCCAACTTCGGCGTAATGCCACGGGCGATTAAGCGTTGCAATAGATTCGCATGCGCCTTGGTAATGATTGCGGCGTTCTTTTTATAACGTGCGCTAGGACTACCATGCATATCTTGCAAATTGCCGTCTCTGCCAGAGACAAAGAATATCGCTGAGAAGTTTGCAGCTTGTATTGCCTTGTTTAATTCATCGGAATATTGCTGGAAGTTTTTTTCTTGTTCTGGCGTCGGTTTAGGTGTCGATATTGCCAACACGATTTTTCCACTCAAACGTGGGGCGATTGTTTTGAACTCGTCCAAAGTCTTCACATTCATGACCACCACTTCCGCGAACATTTTGTGGGGACTACTTTCACTCCAGGCTTGCTGTTGGACATCCAACGCCATGCCATTAGCATTCAAAAGTCGGACACGTGCCACACCTCGGGTCCAGGCTTTACCTAGCTCGTAGGCTTCTTCATGCACATTCACCGCGCCATAGCTTTTCAGTTTTTCCATCGCCCATTGTTGCGCTTGGCGTAATTGCGGTGAACCAGTCAAGCGTGGACCTATGCCGTCACACATTTCTTCCAGATTCAACATTAATTGATTGTTCTGTGCAATTTCAGCTAGTAAGTTTTGTGAAATGTTGGCGGTTTTAATTTCTAATGTTTGTGCAACAGCAACTGACTGACTCTGCGCAAAACAATAGCTATGAGATAAAAGACTTACGCTCAGAGCGAGGATGGCAAGTCTGCTCTGACGTGACAAAGATGTGGACATAGGGATCTCGGGTAAATTGATGAAGAGTAGCAATTCGTTTTTTCTAAGAAAGAGCAAACCACAAGTTCACTCTCTTTATACAAAATCGTACGAAATTAACGACGAGGCATAGGCGCCATTTTTTTCACGAATTCGGCCAAACCGCCTTTGTTACGCACGGCGATCAAATCATCAATCGCGGGCACACGATTGTCAGGATTTTTTGCCACTAAAGATTCATAAGCACGCAGCACGCCTTCAACACCTGCCAATGTTTTAACTTCATCATCGGCTTCATTTCTCATAGGATCTTTGATTTTCTTTTGCAACTGAAAAGCCGCTGTACTCACCGTATGATGAAAGCGCAAAACACGCATCAAATCGCCCTTAGCAACACCATTGTGAAACCAGAATACGCCTTTATCTGGACCAAACTGATAGTCGGGCACATCATCAGCCCATTTTTGAAACCAACGTCCATCAGCCGAACTCATCACAGCTAAAGGATCTTTATCGGCCAATGCTGCCAATTTTACAACGCGCTCGCTTTCCTCTACTGTCGCAGGGCCGCGATCGGCTTGAGCCAACACTGGATTAACAAAAGCAAAGCTGAGTAAAGCAAATGCACAAATACGTTTCATTAAATTATTTAAGACCATGTTCATTCTCCAAAATCATTAGATAGATAGTTAGTTAATTGTTCTTTTCTCGCTTAGCGTTCAAACAAACGTAAGCAAGAAGGTTCACAGACTAAAATGATGGGAGAATCCTGTCCCAGTAAAACCGATAGAACAAAAAAAACAGCGACGAAATGGGGAGATTTGGCGATAAAGCAAAATGATCAGTTAGCTCGACTGAATCAGAAAATTCCTTCTGACTAGCGTCTACTAATTAGGTCATTTTCAATTTTCGAGAGAACGACGTCAGTAAGAAACAAAAGCAGCTTGAAACTAGCTTGTTTCTAAAAGAATATCAAACTGAGTCTGGCCTTCAGAATTTAGCATCAGTCTATGAGCGAATCCATGGCGATTAAATACCTCGCGCACAAACATCAATCCTATGCCTTGGCCACCCTTCTTAGTCGTAAAGAAAGGCGTGAACAACTGCGAAGCCGTGATATTTTTCAATCCATTGCCTGAGTCACAAATCGACAAATAGCTAGGCACGGCTCCATTGGCCAATCGCAGGTCAACACGTACAAAATGCGGTCCAGCATCCGCATTTTTCTGTGCTGCTTCCACCGCTTCGATCGCATTTTTAACGATGTTCATCAAAGCCTGCTCGAACAAATTGCGATCTATCATTTGCGATGGTAGCGCCTCGCGGCATCCCCACGCGAGCGTAATGCCGCTGTCTTGACAACGTTGACGATAAAGAACTAGCACTGTATCTAGCATGTCACCCAAGTCGCAAGCTTCAAGCTGTAGGTCAGGCATTTTGACGACTTGGGTAAAACGTTCAATAAATTTCGCCAAATTGATATTACGTTTTTGGACTGCCACAATCGCGGTTGAGAAGTCTTGGCTATCTTCTTCACGCAACTGTTCTCGATAGAAAAGTAAGGATTCCAACACCGATCCAGTCGCCGCGACAGTATTATTCACTTCATGCGCCAACACGCGCACCAGTTTCTCGTAGGTCGCTTTTTCAGAGCTGGCGAGTTCCTCGGTAATCTCGTCGATCAATAAGAATTCACGCCGAAAGCCACGATCGACAAATTCACTGCGTTGGCAACGGAAGCGCCGACCCTCTTCATTACTCAAAACCTCGCTATAGCCAACGGCGATCGATTGTAAGTCTTCGATGAAACGAGACGCACTGCCAGTAGTAGATACATCTAAACGCCTACCCAACTGAATCTGGGAACCAAACAATTGAGACGAAAACGCATTACATAGGCTAACCTTACCATCAAAATCGAACACAATCACGGCACCCGGCGTTGCCTCCAAAAGTTGATCGAGGAAGCCGCGTTGTTCGCCTAGCCGCAATCTTTCTTGATACAAGGCATCGAGCATACGATTAAACAGTGTCGCTAATTCATTGGCTTCGGGATTTGTGCTCAGCTTTATGCGCGCCGCATAGTTTTCATCATGCAGTAAATCCTGGAATTGGCGAGCAAAGCCAAGCGGTAATAAAGCTTTTTTCAACACCAGATTACCGACGAAAAAGCTGACGATCAAACCGACTTCAATTCCCACAACGACAAATGGGCGCTCATGCATCAAAACCAGTGCGAGCGAAAAAAACAGCGCATGTAGCAAAAATAAATAGAGCTGTAGGCGCCGTTGTAAACTCACTTCGTTTCCTCATTCGCGGTCTCTGCCTCGTGAGTGGCGATCTGATGTTTTTCCATACGACGATATAAGGCAAATCGACTCAAACCCAAGGCTTTAGCGACTCTGGATAAATTTCCCTGATGTTGTTCCATTGCCTTCTCTATCATGTGCTTTTCAACCTGATCTAAAGTCATCCCAAAAAACATAGACGTTGAGCGGCATTCTTGTGCATTGGCGTCGGCCACATCACTTTCAACTGATAGAAAATCCGCTTTCTCCAAGCTGTCTTTGCCAATTAAAAGCAAGGTTCTCTCTATGCTTTGCTTTAGTTGGCGAATATTGCCTGGCCAATTTTGTTGAGATAGCCAGTCAATAGCAGAAGGCGATAATTGCACAGTCTGCATGCCATAGTGGCGACATAACTGCTCAACCAAGCTTCGTGCCAACAAGGGAATATCACTGCGCCGCTCACGCAAAGGCGGCAGACGTAAAGTGATTAAATTTAAGCGATAAAACAAATCTTCACGGAATTCACCACTGGCAACTTGCTCCGCCAATTCGCGATTGGTCGCGGAGACAATCCGCACATCGACCTTTTCAGTTTTACTAGAACCTAAGACCTGATAGGTCTGATTTTGCAAAACGCGCAGCAACTTGACCTGATCTGCACGATTGAGTTCGCCGACTTCATCCAAGAACAAGGTTCCCAAATGCGCAGTCGCAAAGTGCCCTTTTCTGTCCGTCTTAGCATCAGTAAAAGCGCCGCGCACATGACCAAACATTTCACTTTCAAAAAGCGATGACGAGATCGCGCCCATGTTCACCTTTACCGCTTCTTTCGCAGCTCGCGGACTATTGCGATGAATGGCATCAGCGATCAATTCCTTACCTGTACCGCTCTCACCGAGAATCAGCACTGAGGCGTTGGTCTTGGCGACACGACCTATGGTTGCCAAGACTTTCAAAAGCTCAGGATGCTCACCGACGATTTCTGAAAAGTCATATTCAGCATCGAGGTTTTGACGTGTCAAGCGTGACACAGGCGCTTCTTCATTCAGTGCCAACGTAGTTTGTATCAGTTGCACCAGCGTCGCGTTATTCCAAGGCTTAGTAAAAAAATCGGCAGCGCCTGCCTTAACCCCTTTGACTGCCAGTGAAATCGAACCCCAGGCGGTCATCAACAATACAGGTAGTCGTGGCTGCCTACGATGAATTTCCGTCATCAAGGCTAAACCCTCATCGCCGGTCGTTTCTAATGAAAAATTCATGTCCAACAAAACCAAACTGAACGGGTGCTGCTCTATGAGTGCAATTGCTTTAGCAGGTTCATCACAGGTCCGACTGGCGAAGCCATTTTGCTTCAAGAGTAGCGCCAGTGAGACCTGCACTGACTCATCGTCATCTACGATTAGAATTGTTTGAGAGGACAATTTCACTTCCTTATCATTTGACTTGTTACCACTACGGTAGCTCTATTCATAGTGTAAAGCATCGGTCGGGCTCATGCGACTTGCTACCCAGGCAGGATACAAGGCGCAGGTAATCGAGACCACATACAGAATCGCCATTGAAACGCCCGCAGATAGGAAGAAACTACGCCAATCCATGAATTTTGCAAAAATACCGGTAAAGGGCAACTGTATCAGAAACAGCATGCCAACTGCCATGGCTAAGCTACAGAGCAACACCTGCTCTGCCACAATTTGTCCATAGATCTGTGTCGTACTAGCGCCGATCGCCCGACGCAAACCAATTTCAGGAATACGGCTATTCACGTTTTGCCAGAGTACACCGAACAGACCAAAAGACACCATCAACAGCAGGAAAACAGCAATCACAACCGGTGGAATGAAGAACATCGCTTTTTGACGTAGCATTTCGTCTCGCCCCTCGGCTAAGGTCGCAATTTTGTAGTCAATATCACTACGCACCTGCTTTAATTGCTGATGCAATTTAATTTCAAAATTACGTGACGTACCAGGTTTAACTTTGATCACCATATTAGTTAGCGGGACGAGAGCATCCGATTCTTGAGCAAACAAAACGATGTTGTCATTCCCCATAAATTCTCCGAGGTAGCGGTATTGATCCACGACACCGATTACCTTGATCAAATCTGGGTTCTCGCTCTTCGAATTTGCACTCGTGATCATTTTTCCAATCGGATCTTCATTCGCAAATAAGGCATCGGCTAAACTCTGATTAATCACTGCTAATTTGATCCCACTACCCTCATCATGTTTGGAGAACCAGCGTCCACGAAGCATTTTTATCCCTAATGCTTCGGACGCCTCACTATCCATATTCAAAGAAAGAATATCGACCTTTTTGTTGCTATCGGCTCTACGCATTTGTATTCGAAAAGCAGAAAAAGAGTAAGGATAATATGCCACGAAACTGACTGCCTCGACTTCGGGCATCGCCTTGAGACTACGATGAAATTGATCAATCAACTCGCGTACTTGAGAGCGACTTTGCTCTGATGTTTTCACACCTGAGTCAGGATTCAAGAAACCATCGACTTTGCCGTCGAGATGAATGCTCCAGCGATCTTGATATTCAAATCCAAGCGGCGTGTGATATAGACGCAGGTTGTAAACAATTCCCACCACGACGGCAAAAACCACGACAAATATCAACAAAATTTCGGCACTAATCATGAGATTTTTGCCTTTGCGTTTCCACAGCGTCTTCAATAAATGTTGCAGCATCACGCATTTCCTTTCAATGCAAAAACCGGATCGAGTTTCGCCATACGCCAAGCAGGTAATATGCCCGACACGACAGAAAAAACCGTCGCGATCAAGACACCATACAGATACACCGTGAGATTGATCCCACCATCAAAGTAAGGAATCATGCCGGAGAAACCTAGCCACAACAAAAATAGTTGTATAAGCAAAAATGCCAATCCACAACCAATCAAAGTCAGTAACAGATTCTCGAACAGAAATTGCCCGACCAACTCCAGATTTGAAGCACCAAAGGCTTTCCGAACACCAATCTCAACGCTTCTTTCCATCATGCGTCCCATGTTCAAGTTCACCAAATTTAATGCGGGTAACAACATGAATAAAAACATCAACAACACGATCCATGCCATCACCGTGCCTGCGCCAGAGTCCTCTGACTCTTCAGGTTGATCGCTATTTCTACTTGAAAATCCACGCGCAAATTCATCAAAACTTGTATTGGCAAGCATATGTGTTTTGGGCCATTTAGCGGGATCATCTTGTTGTACCGTCGCCGAAATTTCACGAAGCTCTTTCTTCATCATCGATAGCTGCGATGCGTCTCTCGCGAGTAAGATCGCGTTGAAGTCACCACTGAGGCTATTTCTGTAATCACTCGTATTCATAGTCGTTAAGGGAGCCCACATTTCAGCACTAGCAATCGCCTTACGCGCATCTTCCACAACGCCAATAATTTCATACTGTTGCATACTAATGCTGAGCTTCTGTCCAACTGGATTAAGCTTACCAAATAGCTTTGTTGCGATTGAGCCGGATATCACTACGTAAGAGCTGCCACGCCGAATATCCTCATCGTTGATCCAACGACCTGCTAATAACTGAAAATCCAAAATCTTCCAATAATTATCATCGGTATAACGAATAGTCGATTTATGAACAACATCATCCCGGTATATTGCGACAAGCTTTGGGGCAGAGACTGCGCCGACTAATTCAGCGCTCTTCATTGGCTTTAAGTACTGTTCGATTAATTTGTAACCCAGATTCGTTGTCCAGACATTCCCTTCGCCGTACTTTGTTACGGTACTCACCGTGAGAATTCGGTCTCCGCGTTTCGCTAACACACCAGATGGTGAAAAACTCTGTTCCACCATCGCAGTAACCACCAACAATACAATCAACGTCAGTACAATACAAAACAGATTAATCGCCGTAAACATTTTCCGCCGACGATAAACATTCAAAGCCATCATTAAATAGTTCTTCAACATAGCAATTCCTAAGCGACCAACTGGCCGTCAAACACACGAATAATGCGACCGCTTTGTTTGGCATGACGTTCATCATGCGTGACCATCACGACAGTAGTGCCTTGTTGGTTGAGTTTAAGGAGAATGTCGATCACCTCTGCCCCCATATGGCTATCGAGATTACCAGTGGGTTCGTCGGCTAACAGGATTTCTGGATTGCCGACCATGGCACGGGCAATGGCTACGCGTTGCTGCTGACCGCCAGACAATTGGTTAGGATAGTGTTCCATGCGCGCGCTCAATCCCACACTGGCGAGTGCTTGTTCTGCCAACTCACGTCTCTGTTTGGCACTAGACGTTCGATATAGCAGCGGTAACTCAACGTTGTCGATGACGCGTAGATCATTGATCAGATGAAAACTCTGAAAAATAAAGCCAAAGGTTTTATTACGCATTTTTGCGAGATCTTTATCACCCCACTGATGCAATTCTTGTCCTGCAATCTTGACCTTGCCTTGCGCTGGTCTATCGAGTAATCCTAACAGGTTCAACAAGGTACTCTTGCCGCAACCACTCGGTCCCATGATAGAGACAAATTCCCCTTTTTCGATGCGCAAATTAATATCGCGTAAGGCGATCGTTTCGACTTTATCGGTTTGGTAATTCTTACTGACATTTTCTAGCTGAATCATGTTAATTCCTTTATTTTCTGTAATCTTGTGTTCGCCGTAGACGGGTAGTCGTGTCAATTCACTCTGAAATTTTCTAAATGTTTATACTTGCTGACATCTGACACAATCAGCTTCTCACCCGCTCGCAAGCCTTGCGTCACTTCTACATGTTTACCGTCGCTTAAACCAAACTCCAGGCTACGCTTCACCGCACGATTATTGTCGAGCACATACACATCTTGCCTGCCTTTACCATTGATGGCGGGTCCTGCATCGACCACTAAAGTCTTCTCTTTCTGATCCGTAATAATGTTGGTCTCCACGCGCAATTTATGGCGAAGTGCTGGATGATTTGGCTGCGATAAACTCACTAATAGTTTCACTGACCCATTCTGAATCTCGGGCAAGATAGTTTGTACTTCGCCTTTGATTATCTGACCGCTGTATTCCACACGTACTGCCTGTCCAGGATTGAGATAGCGGGCATAAAAATCCGAGACGTTGGCCTCAACCCGGAAATTTTGTAGCTCGGATACCTTGGCAATCAACTGCCCCGTGTTCACGCTCGCACCTTCATCCGTCATAGCCCAAGTTAGCAAACCATCGAAAGGCGCTTTCACTTGCGTTTGCGCTAGTAAGCTTTGTTGTAATTCCATTTGCTTCTGAAAGATAGAGCGTTGCAAGCGCGCACTTTCGATATTGCTACCGGTGCTTTTTCGGGTGTCGATCAGGGATTCTTTGTGCTGGCGCAATTGCACTTCATTGCGTTTTACTGCCAGCTCAGCGGCTTGTAAGTCAACTTGTGAAGTAATGCCGTTGATGCCCAGTTTTTGAAAGCGAGCCAACTTGACCTTATTGCTTTGTAAATCCAGTTCCAGCAATTCAATCTCGCTGCTAATTTTTTTCAGCAAACCATCCAATTCATTACTTAATGACTGTACGCGAAGCTCTTGTTGAGAAATTTGCTCACGCAAATTGTCTATCGCCACACGTATCGTTTGATCGTCCAAGACCATCAGTAACTCACCTGCTTTCACCGTTTGCCCCGCTTTGGCAACGATCTTGGTGATACGGGTTTGATTGGGACTAGACAGCTGCTCTTCGCGCACAGGAATCACAATACCTGATGCATTGATTGTATTGTCGACCTGTCCTATCCGGGCCTCAGACACGCGAATATCGGCAAGCGAAACGGATTGCGTCGCGGCACGATTAATACCCCATCCTGAGCCGCAAATGACTATTACAACTAGGCTCGCGATGACCCATTTCTTGCGCCGGCGCCCTTGCAATACCTCTTGACTGAATGTTCTATCCATTTTCGAATTCTCACTAAACTGGGTGGATGAGCTTGCGATGTGTGAGGTAAATGCAAGGTATGTGCCAGTTTTACAGAATTAGAATTTTTCATGAAAATCAAACACTTATGAATTCACACAATGAATAATCAAAAAGGAATACAGAACAAAAAGTGCGCTTCTACACAATGAGGTGCGAATTCGCACGTTAAGATTAGGCTAGCTTTAGTACGAGAACTTATGAAAAATAGTCATTGCAAAAAAAACGCTGCAGAATTGCATCGGCAGCGGTTTTCAAGAAAAACGAAGAACCTTCGAGAGAAAATTTATTTTACGTGCTTATCCAACCAAGCCCGGAGCGCCGGCATACGTTCCTGTTTCCATTTAATTCGATAATGAATCGCGGCAATCACGGTATCGAGTTCACCACGTGCACTTGAATCGAGATGTGCACTCGCATAAGCATTGAGCTTCGCTATCATTTTTGGATCAGAGGAAGCGGCACTTAACGTTGGAAAGAAGCGACTACGGGAAGTAGCATCGACCCTATCATTGACCTTGGCTATATTGGCAATGGCAAAATCGAATGCCAAGTCGGGATGATTGACTGCCACCTGACGTATCATGTCGGCGCTGGTGGTGAGGCCAGGTTCTTCGGTCAGTGCTAGATCTAACGCACGTTGCGCGAGTATCTTGTCTTCACTTGACGCCAACAACGTGTACAGACTCTGACGTATCAAGGAAGATTTTTCCGCAGCAGCCTTAGTATGCAAAATTTCCCAGGTCTTTTGGTCTGCGTTTCCGGCGACTATATTTAGAATCATTAAGCGTAGCGCGGCTGGTGCTGCGCTTGGATCACTATCCATCGCTGCAAAGCGACGCTGCGCTTCCGCCAAAACACTAGTTTCACCCAATCCAGCCAAAATACCAATCAGGTTTGCACGAAAACTAGAAATGTACTCAGCCTCGCCTGCCTTCGCTTCCCAACCGAGATTTTGTATAACCGGTGTTAAACGTCGCAAAGCGAATTGTTGGAACGCTTTTTGGCGTACATCATCGCCTTCCAGATAGGCGTTCACTGTTGCAAATGTGGCGGCAATATCATTCCAGACATGCAAACTTGCTGTTGCTGGTGTAACTGTCGCCAAATCCAGATAAGCACTAACATCTTGCAGCCCATTCATTCCTAATGCCCAACTATCAGTCAAAATACCGACCTGATCAATCGCTGTAACTTGCGAGAAATTTTTTGCCAGTTGCGCAAAGACTTTAGGCGCATACAACGTGCGGTAATACCCCATTTGCCCCGCATTCACTACGACAGTTCCACAAGCTGGCAATTGTAAACTGCCCTTACCATTGACCACTAAAGTCGTCCCGATGACCTGTGTTCCGGCAATTTGAGCGACGACTGGTACGCGCCAGCGTAGAGGTTTTTTGTTAGGCAGGTCTTTGGAGAACTCTCCCTGACGCAGGCTGACAATCGCTTTGCCATCTTTGCACACGATGTCATCAACATGGATCAGAGGTACGCCCGGTTGCTCGGTAAAGTCTTTAGCGATGGCAACGATGGGTTTGCGCGCAGCTTTTTCGACTTGTACCCACAGGTCGCGCGATTGTGTGTTGCTGTAGGCATGTTTTTTCATATAGGCACGTACCGCATCTCGCCAGGCATCGGCACCCACATAATTCTCTAACATGCGAATCACAGCTTCACCTTTTTGATAAGTGATGGTGTCAAAGGCTTGACTAGCTTGATCGACAGTCTTGATTTTTTGCACGACGGCATGCGTGGTCGCTAAGGCGTCTCGACTTATTGCTTGTTCACGTACGGAGATCGCATTAAATTCTGGTAGCCATTCGGGATGCAGACGCATCATCGTGCGATTTTCCATCCACGAGGCAAAGCCCTCGTTTAACCACAAATCGTCCCACCATTGCATCGTCACCAAATTACCAAACCACTGATGAGCAGCTTCGTGTGCGGCCGTCACGAAAGACAATTGCTTATCGGCTTGTGTTGAGATAGTTGGATCAAGCAGTATCGAACTCTCAAAGGTGAAAATCGCCCCCCAATTTTCCATCGCGCTAAAAAACTGGCTTTGCCCAGGTGCAGCGATATTATCTAACTTCGGCAACGGATATCGCGTGCCAAAGTAGTCATTAAACTCGCGCAAAATGCCCTTGGACTCTTCAAGTACATAACGTGCTTGATCGAGACTACCACGCTTGGCGATCACACCAATTTCGGTACCATCGGCCATCACCGTTGCGCGCTCAAAATCACCGACGCTCAAAAACAATAGATAAGTCGACATCTTGGGAGTCTTAGCAAATTTGACCAAACTAAGTCCATCGCCGATATCTGTTTTAGATAAGGCCGGCATATTACTCACCGCCATATGTTCACGCGGCACTGTCATCTCGACGGTAAATGTCGCCTTATGCACTGGCTCATCCCAAGACGGAATCACACGTCGTGCATCTGAGTTTTCAAACTGGGTATAGAGCGCGCGTTGTTTACCTTGCGGGCTATCATAATCAAGTGAAAACAAACCAACCGCCTGAGTGCCAATCAAGCCATCGTATTCAAGATCGAGCTTGTATTGTCCAGGCTTTAAACGCTGCGGAAACGTAAACGTTGCGGTTTGTGCCTCTGTATTGACCCTGAGTTTAATGTCTTCGCTAATGAGCTTTCCTGCTGCGTCACTTAAGCGCATTTTTTTAAATGTCAGGTCGGTCGCGTTTAAAGTGATGCTGTGACTTGCAGATAAGAGCGATAGTTGTATACCTACCTTCGCAGAGAAACGTGCATCTTTAGGAGAAGGTGTAATCGACAGATCATAATGTATCGGTCGCGCTGCACGCGGTAACTGGGTGGTGACTTTGCGATAATCAATATTGGCCGTTGCTGTTTCTAGTGCAGCTTCAAAAGCTGATCTGGGTGCAGCAAATACTGGTGACGCAGCCAAACCCATCAAGCTGCAGACTGCCAGTGAAATCAAATTCAGTTTCATTTTTTCCCTCATTTATATCAATATTATATTTTTCTTCTACAACACTTAATCCAAACTCGCTGAGCGGTAGGGATTCACATCAGCCGCACTAACCACACTACCCTGATTTCCCCAAGAGTTACGGATGTAAGTTAACACCAACGCCACTTCAGTGTCGTTCAAAAAAGGCGCGAATGGCGGCATGCTGTACGGGCGCGGATTCCCTTTCGTAACAGGAGAAAAACCACCGGCCAAGATAATCCGAATAGGATTACTTAAGGAATGCATTTGTAATGAAGCATTTCCTTTCAATGCAGGATAAATACCAGCTTGTCCTTCGCCATTCTTACCATGACAATCCACACATTGCGCACGATAAATCGTCTGCCCTTCTTCCATCAATTGCAGCATTTGCTCTTTCGACACCGTAGGTCTAGCGATCGCCCTGTCTAAAAAATCGGGTGCAGTTTTGACTTGCTGCGGTAAGGCGCGCAAATAATTCGCCATTGCTGCTGCATCTTGATCCGTCAGATATTGCAAACTCTCTCTGACCACTTCTGCCATCGGACCGTTCACACTAGATTGTCGATTCACGCCATGCTGTAGCAATTGACTCAAATCAGTGGCACTCCAAGCCGAGAGATTCAGCTCATGCTTTGCCACCAAAGAAGGTGCATACCAACTGATGCCCGCCATTTCACCGCCAGTGAAATCATCACTGCCCATGTTGGCACCAAATTGATTACGGCTACTGTGACAAGCACTGCAATGCGCAAGACCACGCACCAAATAAGCACCGCGATTCCATTCCTGACTTTGTTGCGGTTGATGGGCTAACTCGCCCGGTTGAAAATACATCGCGCGCCACAAAGCTAATCCAGCACGTTGATTATAGGGAAAAGCCAAACGATGCTCAGTGTTTTGTTTTGAGATCGCTGGTTGACTCTGCAAGTAGGCAAATATCGCGTCGGCGTCGGAACGCGTCATGTGAGTGTAATTGACGAATGGGAAAGCGGGATACAGTAACTCACCTTGCTTACCGCGACCATTATGCAGCGCATTCCAAAAATCTTCCGCTGTCCAATTGCCGATCCCCGTTTGCTTGTCTGGGGTAATGTTTGGCGTGATGAACTGCCCAAATTCCGATTCCATCACCCGACCCCCGGCATACGGTGCGCCACCGCGGGTGGTATGACAAGCCATACAATCAGCGATTTTGGTCAAATACGCGCCACGTTCCAAGACTGCCTCTTTCGTAGCAGGCATATTCGCTTGATTTGCATGATATGCACTATTGCTGATCTTCTGATTTGCCTCTGCTGGAAAATCAGCATAGGCATGGCCTAAACGATAGCCATACCAAACGGTCCAGGCTAACAGGCCAAACCCAATCAAGAGAAAAAGCGCAATGAATTTTACTAGTCTTTTTGCAGAAAAACTCATGGCTTCAGACTCCCACACGCGATTGGCAAGTTGAAATCTTTTGTTGGCGTTGCAGCCTTGGTATCGGCTGGCATTGTTTGCACCGCGAGCCATGCTGAGACTGCCGCAATATCATTGGCATCCAATTGTTGGGCGACGGTTTGCATACAATCTGGTGAGGCTGCATGTCGACTGCCAGTTTTCCAGGCACCTAGCTGTGCCACCAAATAATCACGCGGCAATCCCAACAGACCTGGAATGAATGGCGCCACCCCCGTCATTTTGTCACCATGGCAGGCAACACAGGCTGGCAACTTGCGACCAAGATCACCCATCTTCACTAAGCTGCGGCCACGTTCCATGACGACTGGTGTCGCTTGACTGGTTTGAGGTGCCGCATAGGGCGGATTTAAAGCAGCGAAGTAGTCGGCGATTTCCTGCAAATAGGCATCGTTCATATGTGCCACCATGTAGGTCATCATCGGATAGACCCGCTTAGCTTCGCGGAAATGGCGTAGTTGATTGAACAGATAACCAGCTGGCGTGCCAGCGATTCGCGGATAGAATCCATCAGTCGTTGCGCGTCCGTCCTGACCATGACAAGCGACGCAAGCCTTGACTCTTTGCTGCAAACTATCTGCTGCAACAACTGTTTGCGCACCTGCCGGATTCATTAATCCTATCAACAATATCAAGCTAAAGGCGAACCCTAATCCCATATGAAATCCGAATTTAGTCGCTATATTCTTAACACCCACTGACTGCTTAACAAGTGCAATGCGATCGGCATGCCGCCTTCGTTCCATCATCATTTTCTTTATCCACAAATCAAAAACGCTTGATATTTGTTCACCACCGGTTTTCAATTGGTGACGACATCTATCAAGCGTCTTCTAAGCTCTGCATCAAGCATTGATGCAATTTAACTAAAATCACTTCTCCACAAAAAATCCGTTAGAAGAGTTAATTACTTTCTTTGCTTTTCACACTAGCGCGAGAAATTGTTTTGTCTGCCAAACGCTTACTAGATTTGAGCAGCTCAATTTCATCACTAAGAATGTGTGCAGCTTCAATCAAATAAACATCTTTCGCTTCTTTATTTGCTTTTTCAGCTGCCAACTCCACGGCCAAACTACGCTCACTACCTTGCAATCCATCGTCTTGCGTTGGTAATTTATTCGCATCAGCCTTGCCGCCGACTTTTGTTTTTCCATCTAACGTGGCACGAATCGCTTCACGCTCTTTGGTTTTCTTTTCACGGGCATCACGTTCCGCTCGACGCTCCTCTTCATTCAAAGAAATGAGCTTTTTCTCTTTTTGCTTTTTAAACTCAGCGATATCTTCTTTGATAAATTGGAATTCTTTATCTTTGGCAATTCGCATTTCGTGACGTACTTGTAGCATCGCTTGTACATCCTTTAAATTACCAAGTGCTTGATAATTCGCTGGCTTAATCTGCACCCACGGCAAGGCATTTTCGTAGCTAGATTCGCCATAGGAGTCCGTATCGGTAAAGCTAGGATAAGCGATATCTGGTGTTACACCACGCAATTGTGTCGTGCCACCATTGACACGGAAAAACTGTGCGATGGTCATTTTCAAATCGCCGTATTGTGGTTTCTCGCTACGTGCCATTTGATCCAGACTAATCACCGTCTGCACCGTACCTTTACCAAAACTATTTTCACCGATAATCAAACCACGACCATAATCCTGAATCGCCGCCGCAAAAATTTCAGACGCGGATGCAGAACCACGATTAATCATGACACCGACTGGACCATCCCAAGCGACAACGCCAGCACCGTCATTTTCGATATGCACTTTACCCTGTGAATTGCGCTGTTGCACCACTGGACCTTTCCCGATAAACAAACTGGTCAGTTCGACTGCTTCATTTAAAGAACCACCACCGTTATCACGCAAATCAATCAATACGCTATCGACTTTTTCTTTCTTCAATTCACCCAAGAGTTTTGCCACATCACGCGTTGCACTCTTAAAATTTTTATCACCACGACGACGCGCGTCAAAATCTTGATAAAAAGTTGGTAAAGCGATCACGCCGATGCGCCGTATCCCTTCGCCAGTCTTAACTTCTTGTATCGATTTCTTTGCAGCCTGTTGCTCTAAAGTGATCTTGTTACGCACCAAAACCACCGTTTTATGTGCTCCATCTGGTCCGGCATCCGCAGGCAAGACATCTAAAGTGACCGTGGTATCTTTTGGACCGCGAATCAATTTCACAACGTCATCCAAACGCCATCCCATCACATCGACCACTGGTCCATCCGTGCCTTGTGCGACACCAACGATGCGGTCACCGACTTTCAATTTACCTGACAATGCTGCAGGACTACCTGGCACCAATTCGCGTACCGTTGCCATCTCATCGCGATCTTGCAAAGTCGCGCCAATGCCGCTCATGGAGAGACGCATAGAGATATCAAAGTCTTCAGCTGCCTTTGGTCCCAAATAATTGGTGTGTGGCTCAACCGACATTGCATACGCATTCATAAAGAGTTGAAATACATCCTCACTCTTCAATTTATTCATACGTGTCAAGGTTGATTCGTAGCGTTTTTCTAAAGTTGTTTTGATGGCCGCGGCATCTTTGCCTGCCAGTTTTAATCGCAGCCAATCATTTTTGACCCGTTGACGCCACAAGTCGCGCATCTGATCTTCGGTCTGAGGCCAAGGTTCTTTGTCGCGTTGATAGCGGTAAGCCTCTTGTTGTGAAAAATCAAAATCCGTGCTGAGCAAGCTGCGTGCATAGGTCAAGCGCTCTTTAAAGCGTTGGTGATACAGATTAAACATCGCAAATGGTGTTCTCAAATCTTGCCCCAAAATCGCGTCATCCATTTTATCGCGGGCAGTTGAGAACTTGTCAATATCGGCTTGGATAAAGAAAATCCTATCACCATCTAAGGATTTCAAATAACGATCGTAAATTTTCTCAGACATCGCATCATCTAAGGGGGTGGCTTTGTAATGGAATCGGGTAAAAAATTCTGCCGTCATATTGGCAGCTTGAATTTGCTGCGGCTGTGGCTGAAAATTGAGCGGCGCTTTGGCCGCATTGCTGACATCAGCGGCACTTGCGCCAGATACGGGACCAGATTCCGCAATCGCAAAATGGGTGGATATCGCTAAGGCTATCGCCAATCCTAATAATGTCTTTTTCATGTTCTTTCTCCGATTATTCGTATTGCAATGAACGATGTCATAGTGCCCAATGAAAATGTCTATTTTTTAATAGCTATATACGAATATTTTTTACCTTCAAACCTATGCAAAGCAATAAGAAACTATAGCTGGATCTTAATGCAAGCATATCACTTGTTCAGAATTCGCACAGCTGGCTCTGGCACTAGTTTGGGGGTTTTCCAGCATATTTTGTAACGATTTGTTATTCTGACCCGCCAGATAATTTTAAGTTCCTAAGAAAATTCGAGACTAAACTTTTTGAAGTATGTCATCCCACTTAGGTCTGTCCACTGTCAAACCCAGAACTGCATGTATTTTTTATGTCTCTTCTTCGTTTAAATGTCACAAAATTTTGCACGCAGTTTCCTATTTTTCGTCTACACTAAATTTACCCTATGCAATTTCTCTCGACAAAGCGTTGAAAGAAATCGACACGGTACGCAGCATCTGAACGCAAGATCGAGAAGCCCACAGGAGATCAAAATGAATA
The DNA here is from genome assembly GCA_043770645.1 of Undibacterium sp. Taxonomy (GTDB): domain Bacteria; phylum Pseudomonadota; class Gammaproteobacteria; order Burkholderiales; family Burkholderiaceae_D; genus Undibacterium. The sequence continues at coordinate 17,321 of JAYVHZ010000157.1, forward strand.
TCTTTGACAACTATGCAGCGCGTTACGAAAAAACCCGTGAAGAAGAATATTCATTGCAGGAATTTCTAGATTTATGTAAAAAAGACCCCCTTGCTTATGCCTCAGCGCCAGAACGTATGCTGGCAGCCATCGGCGAACCCGAACAAATCGACACCCGCAACGACTCACGACGTTCGCGCATATTCTCTAATAAGATCATCAAAATCTATCCGGCCTTCCGCGAGTTTTATGGCATGGAAGAAGTGATAGAACAAGTCGTCTCTTACTTTCGTCATGCTGCGCAAGGCCTAGAAGAGCGCAAACAAGTGCTGTATTTACTAGGCCCGGTCGGCGGCGGCAAGTCATCCATCGCCGAGCGACTCAAATATTTGATGGAAAAAATCCCCTTCTATTGCATCAAAGGCTCACCCGTCAATGAATCGCCACTTGGTCTGTTTAACGAAGAAGAAGACGGCGCGATTTTAGAAGAAGACTTTGGGATTCCACGCCGTTATCTCAGAACCATCCCTAGTCCTTGGGCGGTCAAACGTCTACATGAGTTTGGTGGCGACATTAATCAATTCCGTGTGGTGCGGCGCTATCCTTCGGTACTAAAACAAATTGCGGTGTCCAAGACCGAGCCTGGGGATGAAAACAATCAAGATATTTCCTCGCTGGTCGGTAAAGTCGACATCCGTAAATTAGAAGACTACTCCCAAGACGACCCAGACGCTTACAGTTATTCCGGTGGTCTCTGTCTCGCCAATCAAGGCTTGATGGAATTTGTCGAGATGTTCAAGGCACCAATCAAGGTTTTACATCCCCTATTAACCGCCACACAGGAAGGTAATTTCAAAGGCACGGAAGGTTTTGGTGCAATTCCATTCGAAGGCATTATTTTGGCGCACTCGAATGAATCCGAATGGAAAACCTTTAAAAACAATAAAAACAATGAAGCTTTTTTAGATCGTATCTACATCGTCAAAGTACCTTACTGCTTGCGAGTGTCTGACGAAATGAAGATCTATGAAAAATTAATACGCAGCTCATCTTTATCCAAAGCGCCATGCGCACCAGGAACCTTCAAAATGATGGCGCAGTTCTCAATTTTGTCACGCTTAGTCGAGCCAGAAAACTCCAGCATCTTCAGCAAAATGCTGGTGTATGACGGCGACAATCTCAAGGACACCGATCCCAAAGCCAAATCACGGCAAGAGTATGTTGACTACGCTGGCGTCGATGAAGGCATGAACGGCATTTCCACCCGTTTTGCATTCAAGATTTTGTCCAAGGTTTTTAATTTCGACAACACCGAAGTCGCGGCGAATCCTGTGCATTTGCTCTACGTACTGGAACAACAAATCGAACGCGAACAATTTGCACCAGAGCTAGAGCAAAAATACCTGTCCTACATCAAAGAATATTTAGCGGCGCGTTATGCCGAATTCATAGGCAAGGAAATCCAAACGGCGTACCTCGAAAGTTATTCCGAATACGGACAAAACATTTTTGATCGCTATGTCACCTTCGCCGATTTCTGGATACAAGACCAAGAATTCCGTGACCCCGACACAGGCGAAAGCTTTGATCGAGAGTCACTTAATAGCGAATTAGAAAAAATCGAAAAACCTGCGGGCATCTCCAATCCCAAAGATTTCCGTAACGAGATCGTCAATTTCGTCCTACGCGCCAGAGCACAAAATGGTGGCAAAAACCCGACCTGGACCAGCTACGAAAAACTACGCACGGTCATTGAGAAAAAAATGTTTTCCAATACTGAAGAGCTGTTGCCGGTCATTTCGTTCAATGCCAAAGCCAGCAGCGACGATGCCAACAAACATCAAGAATTCGTCAGCCGTATGGTGGACAAAGGCTATACCGCGAAACAGGTTAGATTGCTGTGTGAATGGTATTTAAGGGTAAGGAAATCGTCTTAGGTCTTAGAATAAATGTAGGGCGGGTGCAACCCGCGCCGCCA
>JAYVHZ010000158.1:0-6045 GCA_043770645.1 Undibacterium sp.
CAATGTGCGCGAGCTAAGAAACGTCATGGAACGTGTTGCCTTATTTTTATCGGCAACGCCACTACAAGCGATCACGCCCAATCTATTAAGTAAGCTGATCCCTGAAATGCGCCAGCAACCTCACCAATTAAACCTTGGCCATGCCTCAAGGGCAGCACAAGATGACACTACGGAGACGATAGAATCGGCGACCGAAATGGCGATGTTGATGAAAAAATTCAACAATAATCGAGAGGACGTCGCGCAATACTTAGGAATTAGCCGAACCACCTTATGGCGCCGCCTAAAATCGTTTGAAAATACGACAGTGAGACACAATAAGTAACAGTTCTCGTGACTGTTTTGCTCTATCGCAGCACTCAGGTCTTTGACAAAAATAAGCATAAGGTAGAATATTGGTTTTAATCCAGATTCTTTCACGATTTGTGATATCGACAGTGTGCCAAGGTGGGCGCACCAAATACAGATCTGGGTTTGAGTACAACACTAAATCCACAGGATGATTCCATGACTAGCAATGCAAGCCCTAGGAAATTATTAATTGTTGACGATAGCAAGGTCTCTCGCATGATTATTCGGGCGCGAGTACAAGCCGTCTACCCTGACTGGGAAATTTTGGAGGCCTGCAACGGTGCCGAAGGAATCGCTGCTGCCCATCAATACCAACCAGATTTTTGCACTATGGATATCAATATGCCAGGCATGTTGGGTACGGAAGCCGCTGAGAAAATTTTAAAAGAATTACCACATATTCGTGTGGTAATTTTTTCCGCCAACATTCAAGAAAGTTTTCAGGACCGAGCTACAGCGATGGGCGCGATTTTTATCGCTAAACCCATCACTGAAAAGTCCATCGCCGAAGCATTACATTACTTCTTAGGATAATTGTGGACAGCTTAAGTGAACTTCATTTAGATGCGTTGGCCGAAGTTTTCAATGTCGGTGCTGGCAGAGCTGCTGCCAGTCTAAGCGAAATTGTCGGTGACGAAGTCAAACTATCAGTCCCTTCCGTCGAAATCCGTAGATCATCCGAAGTTGATGCAAGCATCATGGCATTAACCAGTCTAAAGTTCGGCGTGGTCAGCCAACATTTCTCAGGGCCGTTCGACGCGCAGGCTCTTTTACTCTTTACCGAAAGTCATGCGCTGGAAATCGTGCGTGACATGATGGGTTCGCAAATGAGCATTGAAGAGTTAGCCGAATTTGAGCAAGAGGCCATGTGCGAACTAGGCAATATCATTCTCAACGCCTGTTTATCGGCAATGGCAGATATGCTGCATATTTCATTGCATAGCTCTTTACCTGATTACAAGATTGCCTCCGCCGACGATATTTTCAAGAGTCTGCATAATGCCGAAGAGCAACCGTATATTTTGATATTGCACATCGATCTTTCAATAGAAAAACGTCATTCTGAAGGGCATTTAATTTTCTTACTGAGCTCAATGTCTCTGCGTAGTTTGGTTCACCAAATAGAGCAGTTTTTAGGAAAGATAGAATGAGTCCGATCGCACTCTATGCAGACCAAATTCTAGATAGTATTAATCTTGGCTTAATCGTCGTCGATGCCGAAGAACGTATCCTGATTTGGAATACCTGGCTTGAGAAACATACTGGCGTCAATTTTGAACAGGCGCAACATCAAAAGATTGGCGACGTCTTTTCCAGTGCGCCTAGCCCAGCTTTTCTTGCGGCATTACGAAGCACGATCGCGTATGGTTTACCTGCGGTCTTGTCGAACGCACTGCACCGTTCCCCGTTACCCTTATTTGCACTTGATGAAAACTTAGCAGATCCTGTTGCCATTCATCAGTCGATCACCATAACGCCTTTGACATTAAATGAAGGTCAGCGTTGTTGCCTGATCCAAGTAAGTGACTCCAGTACTTCAATTCGTCGTGAAAAAATGTTGCGTTCACATTCAGAGGTATTGAAAAAAGATGCGACGACCGATGGTCTGACTGGCCTTTACAATCGCCGCTTCTTTGATGAACATTACAAAATCTCACTTGGACAATCAATCCGTCAAAAGCATCCACTATCCATCTTCATGGTTGATATTGATTATTTCAAACAATACAACGACTTTTACGGACACCCAGCTGGCGATAAAATTTTAATTCAAGTTGCGGCGGCATTAAAATCACAAATTTCACGCTCCTCCGATATGCTGGCGCGATACGGTGGTGAAGAGTTTGTGTTGATATTACCAAACATGCCGGAAGATCAGGCGATGCTTTTTGCAGAAAAGCTCATCACCGCGATCAATCAATTGGCCTTAGCCCATCAAAAATCCAAATGTGAAAAGCACGTCAGTATTAGCATAGGCGTGAGTACCTACGACCCCGTTAAGCATCGGGAAGCCTCAGCCTTAATAGATGCGGCCGACACTGCTTTGTATAAAGCGAAACAACAAGGACGAAATCAAGCTTGTTTCCTAGCCTTGGAAACCTTGCTCACTCACAGATTACAAATTCGCCAGAGCCTTGTCTAGATTCTGACTCGCAATCAGTGCTGGTGACCTAAACGACCTTGACCGACATGAAGATCGAATTAGCTTGTTAGAACAGAGTTATTTGCGCTATGGATTCCAAGCGCAAGCACTGCGCCTTGTACAAAATCAAAACCCGCAATCACAATCAATGATACCCACGCAAGATGGCTGCTAAGCTGCCATCTTTCTTTCCACGAATAATTGTCGTATCGATTTTTTTGATCACATCCAGATACTGGCCTTTAGCACTGGCGAAGTGTGTAGTATCAAGAAATAAAGGTTTTTCTGTCACGTCAAAGTGTTTTCCTAGTAATTCTGGATCATTTGAGTCCTGTAGTACGACACGATTTATGTAAGCTTCCACATCTTTGTAATGCGAGTAATCACGCACTGGCCACATCATCAGATCGCTACGTTTCAACATCAATTTTTTAAATCGGGCAATCGTTGAAGCGGAATCTTCTTGCACAGTGAAAATCACATTGCGGGCTTGATCAAACGCCATGCCATGGCTAAATCCGCGTCCCGTACTAACAATTTTTCCACGCAAGTCCTCTGGCACTTTGTACTTCGGTTTGGGCAAACCATAGGTCACTCCCCAGATTCTCTCGGTCACCACCGGCTGAGAAAAATGATACACCTGCAGGCGTTCAACAGACTGCGAAAATCCATAAATGATGCCTTTGCCATCTAAAGTTTCCAACTGTGCCCGTTTCCAAGGCAAAATCACGGGCTCAAATACGACTCCAGACCGACGCTCGAAGTAGCTCAACACTTCCATCAACTTTGGATCCAAGGCCAATTGTTTTCCGCTTGGATCCAAATTTTCCTGGAGGAACAAACGCACTTTTGGTTTATCCACCGCTTGAGCCTGAATCAATGGAAGTACCGATAAAGCAATTAATAAAAAAATATGATAAATAATACGTGCAAAACACATAGACGGCGCCAGTAAAAAGAAAAAACACTGACATTGTAGACCAGTTCAATTTCTAAACAATCTTGAAGTTTGCCACTTAAGCCAATCGACGCACTTCCCCAAAGAGACGCAAATAGAGAAAACTGTTTTTGGTTGCAACACTTTCCTTGATGAAGAACATGTCTTCATAGATACTATGTATCAACATTAAAATTTATACCAGCATTCCAAGTCTTATAAAAATTTTTTGCCAAGAACTCAATAACGCACTTCTCTCACTCAATAAAATACAGCGAGACATTTCGAGATTAAGTCTGTGCTGATTATCGCCAAAAAATAATAATTTTTTAATATTTTAATATTTTATGTAAATTTTTACCCCGGCTTCTTATTGCATTAAATTTTCTATTTCACACTGGGAGTGCTCTGCATGGAATCGCCCAAAATTCCTCAGAATGAAGCGATCAGACTACAAACGCTACGAGAATTCAATATTCTCGATACGATTGCAGAAGAACGCTTTGACAGGCTCACGCGACTAACACAAGCTATATTTGGAGTGGAGATTGCGTTAATCACACTGGTCGATGTTGACCGTCAATGGTTTAAATCGAAACAAGGTTTGGACGCTTTTGAAACGGGCCGGGACATCTCCTTTTGCGGGCACGCCATTCTAGACAATGACATTCTGCATATTCCAAATACTCTGCTTGACCCAAGGTTTGCCGATAATCCACTGGTCACTGGACAACCGAATATTCGATTTTATGCCGGAGCACCCTTACGTCCAGATGGGACGAATAGTATAGGGACCCTCTGCATCATCGATTCCCAAGTACGCCAATTAAGCATTAGAGAACTGCGCATGCTCAGGGATCTCGCCGATAGCGTTGAGCACGAAATCTTCCAAATGCATCAATCACAGCAGCATCAAGCTTTATTGACTCTCACTAAAATTTCCTCTCTAGTCGATAAAAATTATCTGCAACTGCTTCGACAAGCTTTGCGACTGGCGCAAGATTTTTTGGGTATGCCCAATGCGATGATTAATCGCATCAGGACTGACCAGTGCGAAGTCTTGATTCATTCAGACACTACTTCCGAATTAGAAGGAATATTGCTGAAATTAGACGAAACCCTGTGCGCGATCACCATCAAGAAAAATGCACTGACGCTTTTGCCTGATGTTATGGGAAGCGAATACGCAGAGCTTGCGCGGCTTTCTCAACTTAAGGTCGGTTCCTACATTGGCGTACCAATCGATATTCGCGGTGAACTATTTGGTAGCCTCGTTTTCACCTCACCTGAGGCGCGCACCTCCAGTTTTTTTCGTCAGATAGAAATCGAATTTATTCAACTGTTCACAGAATGGTTGACTAGTAAAATTCATGAATGGTCGCTCGATGAATCACTGAAGGCACAGGAAAAACTAGCGCTGGCGATTTCACGTGCGCAGGAAAAATTCATTCATGGACAAGACCAAAGCCAGAGCTTTCATGAATTGCTACACGACATACTCGATTTAAGTTCGTGTGAATTTGGCCTGATTGCTGAGATAAAATCCCAGCACGGCAATAAACAACTTGTGAAATTATTTGCCGAAAGTGTTTTATCAACAAACGAGATCAAGCGCCGGCCAGAAATCACTGGATTAAGCGATTTAACAAATTTCTTCATGGCGGTGGCAACTAGCAATGCGATTAGCGTTTGTAACGACAAGCCTGATCAGGGTCTTTTTGCACAAATTTTCGATGAAGCGCCACCATTATTAAATTACTTGGCAATACCAATTCACTACAATGACCAATTGGTCGCCATTATGATTTTGGCTAATCGACGATTTGGTTTCAAAGAAGACATTCTCAAATTTTTGGCGCCCATTTTATTAAGCCTAGGCCAGCTCATTCAAGCGGCGCGTGTTCAACTCCAACACACCGAAAGTGAGAGACAATTAGCAGATATCATCAAGGGTACCAATATTGGCACTTGGGAATGGAATATACAAACTGGTCAAACTAGCTTCAATGCGCGCTGGGCCGAAATCATTGGTTACAGTTTGGAAGAAATCTCACCTGTAAGTATCGATACTTGGGTGAAATTCGCCCATCCTGACGACCTACAAAAATCAAATGATCTACTACAAGAACACTTTCGAGGTGGCTTGGAATACTACGAATTCGCCAGTCGAATGCGACACAAAGATGGACACTGGGTTTGGGTACTTGATCGTGGTTGTTTAGTCAGCCGCACTGACAGTGGCGCGCCCCTGATCATGTCCGGCAGTCATGAAGATATTTCAGCGAAAAAAGAGGCCGAGGCGCAGCTTGCGCATGCCTATGATTTGTTAGAGCAATCCAATACCGCCGCCAGAATTGGCACTTGGAAAATCGATGTAGCACGAGGGACAACGACATGGAGCAAAGTCACCAAAGAGATTCATCAAGTCCCGACCGACTTTCAATGCAGCATGGCCGAAGCGATCAATTTCTGCAAAGTCGACAAACATCACCAACTCTTGTCGCAAGCTATACAAAGTGCGATTAACGATGGCCTGCCCTTCGACTGTGAAGTCCAAATTACTACCTATACACAGCAAGAACGCTGGATCAGAATCGTGGGCATCAGTCAATTC
>JAYVHZ010000159.1:0-4973 GCA_043770645.1 Undibacterium sp.
GCTGGCGACCAACAATCGGCGCTCTTTGGACAAGCTTGCTTTCACTCAGGCATGGCAAAAAATACCTATGGCACTGGATGTTTTACGCTCTTACAAACCGGCGGTTTTTGCAGCCAATCAAAGCATGGTTTGATCACCACGACAGCTTGCCAGGTCAATCAACATCCACAATATGCCTTAGAGGGCAGCGTCTTCGTCGGTGGCGCCGTAGTGCAATGGCTACGCGACCAATTGCATCTGGCACCAACCGCGGCAGCAATAGGCGAGTTGGCAGCGACTGTTGAAGATAGCGACGGTGTCGTCTTCGTGCCCGCCTTTACAGGACTTGGCGCCCCCTATTGGGATGCGAATGCGCGTGGTGCGATTCTCGGTCTGCATCGCGGCAGCACCGCCGCCCATATCGCCAGAGCAGCGATTGAGGCGATTGCTTTTCAAACTGCTGAATTGTTATTCGCGATGCAAAAAGATAGTCCGACACCGATTATCGAATTGCGCGTTGATGGTGGTGCGGCAAGCAATGACGCTCTTCTACAATTTCAAGCAGACTTGCTCGGCATTCCCGTGATCCGACCCAAGATCATAGAAACAACCGCACTAGGTGTTGCCTACTTGGCTGGATTACAAACGGGTATTTATAGTGCACCTGAAGAATGTGCTGCTCTATGGCAAGAACAACAGCGTTTTTTACCACAGATTAGTCGGGCTCACGCCGCAAATCGCCTCGAAAACTGGAAGAATGCCGTGAGTCGCTTGCTTTCAAGGAGTTGACTCAAGCACAATCAGAGGCTTCAAATATTAGAATCAAAATCTGGAGTTGCAATGAAAATTCTCAAGCGCATACTAATCACCTTATTATGTTTAATTGCCTTAGTCATCGGTCTTGCCTACTTAATGCCGAATCACTATGGTCTCATCCGCAGCATACAAATCCAAGCTAGCCCGGAGAAAATATATCCATTGATCGCTAGTCCAAAAGAATGGAAAAAATGGTCAGTCTGGAATCAACGTGATCCAAAGATGGACATCCTCTTTTCAGGACCGGAAACCGGCGCCGGCGCAAGCTGGGATTGGAAAAGCGAAAGCGAAGGTAATGGCGGTATGAAGCTGACCAAAGTCGCGGAAAATCAAGTTATCAACTATGAATTGCACTTCGAAGGTATGGGTAAACCATCCAAAGGTGCGTTGACTTTAGAACCTGAAGGCTCCGGGACCAAAGTCACCTGGTCCATGGTCGGCACTAGCGAGGGCAACTTCATGATGAAATTATTTGCGCCGTTTATGGATAAGATGGTGGGACCGGATTTTGAGGATGGGTTGAAGAATTTGAAGGCGGTGGCTGAGAAAAACTAGTCTCGTAAAAATACTACATCATACTTTTATCATATAAAAACTCATGTAAAAAAAGGTGGAAATCTAACTATTTTTCCACCCTTCTTACAGTAAATTATCAAACTAAACCAGATATCCACGTTTCTGGTTGAGATCATTTCCCTCCAATCTCAACCCTCTAATCTCCAAGTCGGATAAACAAAACAAAGTCCTAGTATTTCCCAACGACCAATCAAATCGTCAAATGCTTCCAAATCAACTGAAGGCGGAACATGGATCGCGTAACTTGAGAATTGAGGTAAACCCTCGATCCTACAATTCAAAGATTCAATGTCCTCACTTAATTTAGAAATATCTAAAGAACCTATGTTCAACATCCAAACTACAGAATTACCAGATATTTCGACTAATTCAAATTCAAAAATTTGATGATTTATAGGATCAGGCACAGCAGAAAAAAAATCCCCGTTTGCTAAACCGTTCACAAAAAAAGGCGTGTTCAAAAGACGATAGTTTCCATTGACTCTTTCACACCATACGCCTTCCGCTCCCACCGGCGGCCAATCATCTTCAACATTAAGCGCAAACACTACTTTTTCCATAGTCGAAATTTACTAGAATCTAAGAACATTAATCCATCAACAGAAATACGACACTGGACTCCTGCCTTCGCAGGAGTGACAATCTACTAAACCTAAATCAACTAGTCTGCGCACGCATAGTAGAAAACGCAGCCTTCATCTTCTCCGACGCTGGCGCGCCAAACTGACTGCCAATCCAAACTGCAGCACAACCAAAGAAGAAGCCTGGTACCAATTCATACAAGCCAAACAATTTGAAATGTCCCCACACCAATACGGTCAAGGCACCAACAAACATACCCGCCAAGGCACCGTTACGGTTCATCTTAGGCCAAACCAAGGATAACAAGACCACAGGGCCAAATGCCGCGCCAAAACCTGCCCACGCGTTGCTAACCAAACTCAAGACGCTGCTAGTTGGATTCGCGGCAATCGAAATCGCAATCACTGCGACCACCAACACCATCATACGACCGAACCAAACCAATTCAGTTTGTGAGGCATTTGGACGGAAGAAAGGTTTGTAGAAATCTTCGGTCAAGGCAGAAGAACACACCAGCAATTGGCAAGACAAAGTACTCATCACCGCTGCCAAAATTGCTGACCACAAAATACCGGCAATCCAAGGATTAAACAAAATTTGCGATAAAGAGATGAACACGGTTTCTTTATTAGCCGTCACCGCACCCGCTTGTTCAGGATGCATCGCGAAATAAGCGATACCAAAGAAGCCAACAGCAATCGCTCCAAGCAAACACAAAATCATCCATGTCATACCAATGCGACGCGCATTCTTGATGGTCGCAAAATTTTCAGCTGCCATGAAACGCGCCAAAATATGTGGTTGACCCATATAGCCCAAGCCCCAAGCCAACAATGAAATAATGCCGATCAAAGAGGTACCACTAAACAAATCCGTATATTTTGGATTGATGTTTTGAATCACTGTAATCGCTTCACTAAAGCCACCAACATGCATGATCACCATCACAGGTGCCAACAACAAAGCAAAAATCATTAAAGTCGCTTGCACTGTATCTGTCCAGCTAACCGCTAAGAAACCACCGATAAACACATAAATAATCGTCGCCGCCGCACCCGCCCACAAAGACACGTTATAGCTCATGCCAAACGTTTCTTGAAACAAGCGCGCACCAGCCACCATGCCAGAAGCACAGTAAATCGTGAAGAACACTAAAATAACAATCGCAGAAATGATGCGTAACAATTTGCTGGTATCTTCAAAACGATGCGTAAAATAATCTGGCAAGGTCAAAGCATTATTCGTCAATTCCGTATACACACGCAGGCGACCCGCCACCAAATGCCAGTTAAACCAAGCTCCTAAAGTCAGGCCGATCGCAATCCAGCTCTCAGATACACCAGAAAAATACAAAGCGCCGGGTAAGCCCATCAGCAACCAGCCGCTCATGTCTGAAGCACCAGCACTCATCGCCGTGACAAAGGCACCAAGACTGCGACCACCTAAAATATAGTCAGATAAATTATTGGTAAAACGCCAGGCGGCGAATCCTATACCTAGCATCGCTAAGATATAAATAATGAAGGTGATGCTGGTAGGGTTACTAAAATCCATCTCCGTATTGCCTTTCTTTTTAAGTGTAATTATTTTGTATTTATCCAAACTTGAGGATAAGCAAGCCCGCAGTATCGCTCATGCCCGCTAATCTCACAAGGACAGACAATGCTGAAATTGCTGGTTTGCTGAGACTAAAATTCGGTCTGGCAGTTCCCTATTTTCTTACGCAAAAATGGAAGTAAATACAAAGTGGTATCTCACCCAAACATTAGCAACTATTGTTCTTAAAAATCCAAAAAAAGTATCTGCTTATTTTGAAAAAATGATTCGAATAAATAATTTTATAGAAGCCTTTAGCTCAAAATAGCACATATAATCGCGTAAACTAATTTGACCTATTTTCAACAAATTCCTAGCTATCAAAGGCACTATGCAACTACATCGCTTTAATCGACACCTGACTTTTTTACTTATTTTGTTGGTACATATCGCGATAATTTTGAGTTGGTTAGGGACATCATCATACTTAAAAAAAATCACACCTAATGACAAAGTCTTATTTTTAATCGCTACGCCACCGCAAAAGCCACTTGTAGAAGTCGCTCTTCAAAAAGCCATAGTAAAAGCCAAACCAACATCGCCTACTAGGTTAACCGACACAGAAAAGATCAATAAATCGCAAGCCATCACAGCAAAAATTCAAACACCAGCACAAATACAAGTACCAACCCCAGAATCTGAAACCCCGACAATACCTAGTCCACTACAAAAAAATATCCGTGAATTGAGTCTGAGTTTGAAAGACGATTTTTTAAAACAGGAAAAAAACTTCCGGCCAGACAGTAAAAGCAGTACTGAAACAATGAAAAATTTTTCAAATGCCTTAGCTGACGCAGCACAAATACCGAGGGAAGGTATCGTTATTGAGAAGAAATTTGCCTACGATGGGAGACCGGTGAGTAAAGTTAAAACTCCCTTTGGTACGTATTGTGTACGACATCCGAAAGCTGGCGAAAAATTGGAATTATCGCCACCACCAATTGCAGTTACCTGTGGTCAACTATAAAAATCACCATAAAAATACAGATCACTAAAAATTCAAACACACTGTATTTTTGTCATAAACCTGTCACCTGATCAGCCTAGAGTAGTTCCATTTCTCGCAAACTATCAGGTACAGATCATGAATACGAAAGCCTTCTTCCCCAGTAAAACGACGATTCTTGATTCTTTCTCAGCCAGCAAATTTTTCGCTGAACTAAAACCTCAACGCAAGCTAATCCAATCACAAACTTGGGCCGATAGCCATATTGATTTATTGGCGCTCGACCTTAAACCTGCAGCCAATATCGTCACGATTGCTGCTGGTGCTTGTCATGCTTTGGCTTATCTCAGTGCAAAACCCGCTGCGATTCACTGCGTTGATGACAACCCAGCGCAATTAGCGCTCTTAGAAATCAAAGCAAAAGCTTTAATTCATCTACCTGATTACGATGCTGTGCTTAAATTTTTAGCCCAGCCAA
>JAYVHZ010000160.1:0-22085 GCA_043770645.1 Undibacterium sp.
CGCGCTCAAAGAAAAGCGCTTAGATATCAATCAGCAAATCACGGTCTCAACCCGTGCATGGAAAGTCGATGCCAGCAGCTCCAAAATGTTTATCGATCCCGCTACGCCGGTCAGCATCAACGATCTTTTATTCGGTTTGATTGTGCAGTCTGGCAACGATGCTTCCGTCACTTTGGCAGAAGCGGTCGCTGGCAGTGAAGAGGCTTTTGTCGTGCAAATGAATCGTGAGGCCGCGCGTCTCGGCATGAAAGCGACGCGCTATGGCAATTCACATGGTCTACCTAGCCCAGATAATTTTTCAACTGCCTTCGACCTCGGCATCTTGGCATCACGTTTGATCGCTGAACATCCAGAGTATTACAAAACTTATTACTCGACCAAAAGCTATACCTACAACAAGATCACCCAAGCCAATCGCAATCGTTTGTTGTGGTTAGATCCAACCGTCGATGGCATGAAAACTGGCCACACCGAAGCTGCTGGTTATTGCTTAATTTCTTCAGCAATCCGCCCAAATGGCAGTGGCCAACGTCGTTTAATTTCTATTGTTACTGGCACCAAAAGCGACCAAATCCGTGCGCAAGAAAGTTTAAAGTTATTAAACTGGGGCTACTTAAACTTTGACACCGTCAAACTCTACGACAAAGCGCAAGCGATTGAAACTTTAGATGTATGGAAAGGTAGCCAAGGCAAGATCAAAGTGGGCTTTAATCAAGATCTGTATGTCACATTGCCAAAGGGTAGCGTAGCGCGTTTAAAACCAGCATTAGAACGTAAAGATCCGCTGGTAGCGCCGATCGCAGCCAATAGCAGAATCGGCACCATGAAAATGATGTTAGATGGCAAAGCTGTCGCCGAGTTTCCAGTATTGGCATTGGAAGACGTCCCGCAAGCAAGTATCTTTGGACGTGCTTGGGATTCTATTCGTCTCTTATTCAAGTAGTTTTCGACGACGAAAAAATCAAAAGCCCGCGATTACATCATGTAGTCGCGGGCTTTTTTCTTCTTAGAGCTTATTTTGAAGCAGCTTCCTGATCCAATACCGATTTTGCCAACTTAGGCATAAATGCGACGATGCCCAGCCATGAGATAAATTGCAAACCCGTGCGCAGTGCTGCGAAACACAAGGCGAATACAAACATTTGCGGCAAGGTTTCCAATCCACCGATGCCTGCTGCGCTCACTAACAAATACGCTCCATATCCAGAGATAAATGTGATGGGAAACATGAACCACCATTGTCTTTGTAAATTCTTAGGCATAATTTTTCCTCAAATGAAATCTTCGCCATCATACAAGAATTTATCGCCGCGTTTTTCGTTTCGGCCCAAAGTTGTGCGTGGGTGTTTCTTATTGAGCAGCTTGCTTTTGCAAAAGCGTGTAATCAGCCGCGTGCATAGAACTTAACAACATATCGCCATTGCCCGCAACACGGAATCCTCCGTAACGTGCCTTGTCGTAAAGATGTGCTTGCCCTTCTTCAAAGAAAAACGCATTCGTCGCAAATTTGATCTGAGAATTGCGAATCCGGTAACGCATCAACACCTCGTTTGCAGCAAGCGGTTCTCCAAGCTTAGCGATCCGTTGAAAATGGCCAACTTGATGCTCGTCTACATGCACAACAATTGCGCCATCGGAGGCTATCGCGTTCATATCCCCATTCGTGCGCCTGCTTCCCCATTGAAAATTTGGAAAAGCCTGATTCGCCACTTGAAAGCGCAAAGCCATATAGTCACCTTGCATCAAAGAACGCGGATCCACTGGTGCCAATTCGAGCAACACAAATCGACCATGTTGAAGTAATTGCTCACGCTGATAAATCGAAAAATTAACCGCGCCCAAAATCAATACGCCGACGATTATCGCCAGCCACACTCTCAATCTGGGACTCAATTTCCAAGAAAACTTAAGCATGCTCTGACTCCTGTTCCAGATTATCGATAGCCGATGTTGTCGCATTAAGGACTGGGAAAAGACGCTGCAGCAACAAACGACTTACCAAAAGAAGCACAGCCAATCCCATTAACACAATCGACTTGTACAATAAAGTCGCTTGCAATTGATAATAGTAATGCGACACAAAACTGAGCAAAGAAAATAGACCAATGCCAAGCAAAACCCGGTCGGAAAAACTATACGCAATCAAGATCAACAATAATGCACTACTCAATCCCGGCGCCACATAAGCAAAGCCACTCAAAAGTACAGCGGCCAAGATCGCCGATATTGAAGGCAAGGATGTCAAAGCCAAACCCTGTCTTTGCAGCACAATGATGGTCGAAGCAAGCAATGCCAGATTCACCAAACTCGTACCAACTCGCCATCCATGTTGAAACCACCATCCGTGATTGGCATTGAGCATGAGCATGTTAAGAAATCGACCGCCTTCTGTGCACACCAAAGCAACTGCCAAGGCATAAGCAACCGGGCGCAATATGTCAGCCTTACGCAATACGATTGACGACCACCAAAGACCGCAAGCTAACACTGCCACCAAGCCGTGAACGAGGCCAAAAATTGCCGCGTGTTGAAAAAATAGATAGGCTGCCAACACCGCAGCTAAAGTCGTCAAGAATCGATGCGTCCAATTTGGAATGCAAGCCGTCAGCACAATTTCAAATAGGAGTATCGCTAGATACACACTTGAATTGTTCTCGCGAAATTCCATCAACAAGCCAAACACAACAAATCCCTGTCCGGCAAGACTCATGGCAAGCGCAAATTGGGAGAGAAAATCCTTGTTTCCAGGTAGTCGAAACAGCGCGTAGGCTAGCGCGCATAAACCGATACCTATGCAGATACTAACTAAGCCATTGTCTTTCGCAAGGCTCAATAGTATGCCGACGAAGCCCATTAAAAATAAGGCGCCAAGCCAGCCAGAAAAACCTAACATGACGCGGATATACCAAGCCTGCGCGCTATTGCGGTTGTTATCCAGAATTGGCATATCACCTTCGACCAATTTTTCTTCAAGTAACCGCGACCAGATTGCCGTAGGACTTGAAGCATTGTTTTGAATATGGCTCATGCTTGCATCTCCTGAGTAACTTTCTTCAACCAGATACCGCCCAAAGCAGATGAGCCTATGATCAACAAGCCCACCAAAAGAAATCCACCTGCATCGCTATGATGTAAGACTTGGCGACCGATCCAAGCGTTGAGTGTGATCACCAAACTCAGCACCACACCTGCTAGTACATAGAGGTCTTGCACCTTGCGACGATAAACCCACAAAGCAAGTGATACCCAGCAGAGATAGCTGACCAGCATTAACCAAACACTCACTTGATTTTCCGAACGATAATGATTTCCATAGCTAAAAATGGCATCTAGCATCAACATCGTGACCAAGACACCGACCACGGTCGCAATAACTCGCACTGACCAGCGCGCCTGCAAATGTTGTACGCCGCGCCAACGAGCCACTTCCCAAACCACCAGCGCAATCGCATTCAAGATCAGCATCATCCAGAGCTGATAACTAGAACTAAAAAGTACACCGAAGAATCCGCCAAAAGTTTGAAAATACAAAAGCACACTCATATTCACTAGGCCTAGCCAAAACAAGAGCATCGCTCCCAATCGGGCGAGCAATACCCAGGTCATGGTGGCGATCGCCCACGCGAGAAACAACTCATAAGTGTCTGCGCCAGTTTGATAAGTCTGTCCGACCAATGCCAATAAGGCACCGGTAAATAAGCTCGCCATTAACAAACTCGCTTTACCCGCGGTACTCTCTAAGCCCAACTTCCAACACGCGATAAGCGCACAAACAATTGCTGCCTCTGCCAAACCGAACTTTGCGAAGCGCCCCATTGATTGCCAGTTGTAGGCCAAAAAGAAAATCAAAGACGCGCCAAGCGCAATCACGCCGCACCACAACAGCATCTGATCGATAAAGCGCCGCCATTGTGCGACTTTCGGTTGTATGCCTGCCAAGTCCAGCGCAATCACTTCGTGACCAGCTTTCACTCGTCCTTGCGCGATCCAAACCAGTACGATGTTCGCCTGCTCCATCTTAGCTCCCTACAAAAGAAAAAAGTGCAACAATAATAACACTGACCACATTCAAGGCGTCGAACAAAAATCCTAAAGTGGCAAGCTATACCGCAGTGAGGCGCAAGATCTGCGACCTAAATGAAAGTCACAAGTGTTTTACCTCGACTTAGGCAAACAAGGCTTGCAGTCTGCCAGATAGGGGTTCAAACTATTGGTTTTGGTGGAATTGTCCCCATTTAGGTGTGAGAAGCAGGTAAAAATCGCAAATTTTAGCGATTTTTCACCAAATGCCTGTCAATGCCCCACTCAAATTGCCCTTTAAAGAAGTTTTATCATGCACGAAATCAAACCAGAAGACAGCCTTATTGAATATCCTTGTGATTTCCCCATCAAAGTGATGGGTGTGATGCAGGATTCTTTTGCCCAAACCATCGTCGAAGTCGTGATGATTCACGATCCGACTTTTCATGCTGGCAAATTAGAAATGCGTCCATCTAGTAAGGGTAACTATCTGGCATTGACGGTAACTATCCGTGCTATTCATCGTGAACAACTCGATAATCTATATCGCGATTTATCAGCTCACCCGATGGTGAAAATGGTGCTGTAAGTTAATTAAATCCTGACCGCGTCATTGGGCTGAATATCGGTTTTACAGCCTTGTTTGCGCTTTGTTTGCGAATAGCGCTTGGCAACACCAAAACTCCACATAACGATATTTCCTCTCCATGCAAGCATTACAATCCATCGTAGACAAACAAAAAGTCGGTGCCCGCTTTGTTATTTCGGCGCCGATGCTGGGTTTAGACCCCGTGGCATTTGATCGTCTAGCACAGTCATGGATAGCGACAGGTGGTCCAGGTTTTGAATTGGATGGCATTCCGTTTCGCAAAGTCGTAGATGGCCAATTTTTCATCCAACGCGTCACGGTCAAAAGATTGGCGCAGCAAGCATGATTGAAACGCAAATGAATCCACTGGCGATTACCATCCGCCAGCGTGGACAAGAAGACTATCAATCGAGCTTCACAGCAATGCGCGCTTTCACCGATGCCCGCACTGCAGATACACCAGATGAATTGTGGATCGTAGAACATCCACCGGTGTTCACCTTAGGTTTGGGAGCCGATCAGTCGCACGTACTGGCGCCGCATGATATTCCCGTGATTCAAACCGATCGCGGCGGCGAAGTGACATTTCATGGTCCCGGCCAAGTTGTGATTTATCTATTGATCGATCTCAAACGTCGTCATACTAAGGGACGTTTATTCGCCCGCGAATTCGTCCATCAGATCGAACAAGCGGTGATCGACACCTTGGCAGCGTATAATATCGACGGTGAACGGATTGCCGGAGCGCCCGGAATTTACCTGAAACAAGGTGACTGGCAAGGCGCAAAAATTGCCGCATTAGGATTAAAGGTACGCGCGAATGGCTGCACTTATCACGGTGTATCGCTGAATGTGGCGATGGATTTACAGCCATTTTCTTGGATTAATCCTTGTGGCTATGAAGGACTTGCCACGATTGACATGCGAGCGCTGCAAGTACAAGTCCCGCTGGAACAAGTACAGACTGCCTTAGCAAATCGTTTACAACATTTATTGACCGTCGCCTAATTGAGCTACTAACTAAGCTACTAACTAAGCTACTATCTAAGCGACTAACCGAGCAATGAACTGAGCTATGACTACCGAAAACACCACACTCGCCACCGACAATACCAACTACGACCCAACAGAAAAACAAAAGGGTGCGAGCAAGACTTCCCGTATTCCTATCAAAATCGTGCCAGCAGAAAGATTGCCTAAGCCCGACTGGATTCGCGTCAAAGCTGGTTCACCAACCACGCGTTTCTACGAAATCAAAGACATTCTACGTGCCAACAAATTGGTCACCGTCTGTGAAGAAGCCACTTGTCCGAATATTGGCGAATGCTTTGGCAAAGGCACCGCGACCTTCATGATCATGGGTGACAAGTGCACACGCCGCTGTCCCTTTTGCGATGTAGGTCACGGCCGTCCAGATCCACTCGATGTCAATGAACCTTTAAATTTAGCGAAGACGATTGCTGAATTACGTTTAAGTTATGTCGTCATCACTTCCGTTGATCGTGACGATTTACGTGACGGTGGCGCAGCGCACTTTGCCGAGTGCATCACCAAAGTTCGCGAATTATCACCAATGACGCGCATCGAAATTCTGACACCGGATTTCCGTGGCCGCATGGATCGCGCCTTAGAAATTTTAAACATGGCACCACCAGACGTGATGAATCACAATTTAGAAACCGCACCACGCTTATACAAAGAAGCGCGTCCAGGTTCGGATTATGAATATTCATTGAACTTGCTCAAGCGTTTCAAGGAGCAACATCCGAATGTTCCAACCAAATCCGGCATCATGGTTGGCCTAGGCGAAACCGACGAAGAAATCCTGCAAGTCATGCGCGACATGCGCGCCCACAATGTCGACATGCTCACCATCGGCCAATACTTAGCACCAAGCGGTCACCATTTACCAGTGCGCCGTTACGTGCATCCTGACGTATTCAAGATGTTTGAAGAAGAAGCTTACAAGATGGGCTTCGCCCATGCGGCGGTTGGTGCAATGGTTAGGTCGTCCTACCACGCAGACCAGCAAGCGCATGGTGTGGGGACAGACGCAAAATAAAAGTTTAGTCCTTCACAATTACGACGGCATAAGGCATTAGAACCTTATGCCGTTTTTGTATGGCTGGATCTTATCCATTCTTCAGATAATGTGCTCTAAGCAGCGTAAGTTGCGCAGAAGTCTCGTCAATTGCATTCGTCGTCTGAAGTCCTATTCACAAGATGTTTTGCTAAGCGTTTCCCCAAACAGAGCAAGCTCAAACTTGGTGCTAAACCCCAAGCTTCAGGAATTACGGACGCATCGCAGACGTAGAGATGTTTAATCGATGTTTGCAGTGTGCTATCGACGCCCTCGCCTATACGCACACTTCCGCCTGGATGAGCGGAAAAATGCCAACTTTTGAAGATGTGTTTCGCACCGCTGTGCTCCAATATACTACGCGCCAACTCTACCCCTTGACGCAATTTCTTTCTATCACTCGCGTGTAATGACTTATTCACCCAATGCGGCCCGACTTCGCCACCGATCTGATCACGAATCTTCACCATAATGCTGAGGGTACGCGCATGCGCCGCCAAACGGTCAAAGCGCCCAACCTGTGTGGTAAACGCTTGATACAATGCACGTGGCAAAGTCATATCCGCCAAGGTGATACCGTCTCGCTGCAAGTGCATTCCCGCAACCATAGGCACTTCGGCACCACCCTCGACATCACCCAAATCATTGACACTTCCCATCACAGCCACCACAGGATCACTAAAGTGACTTGCAGTACGAGGCGCCAAACCGGATGCGTGCAATAGACGTGGACTGCCAATACCACCTGCAGCTAACACAACACGCTTGGCATGAATTTCCGTTCGACCTCGCGGTCCATCAACTAAGACACCAATCAGTTTTTGATTTTGATGTAATACACGTTGCACCTTGGTCTGGCTTAACCACTGCGCACCATCCGCAATTGCCGCATCAACAAAATTACGAGCGGTCCATTTCGCGCCAAAGGGACAACCATAAGTGCATCTCCAACAACCAGTACGGCACTTATCGGGATAAATCATTTTCTCGAATTTTTGCCACGGCAGCCCGACTGCTAGCGCACTGTGCATAATACGCGAAGCCATAGGCCCGACTAGACGATCGGGCAAAGGTGCCATAGGGATTTCGTTACGCAGATCATCCAAAGCTGGTTGTAGATCGATACCATATTTGGCAAACATTTCCATGGGTGGCGTCACCGCTGTGGCGTAATTAATCACAGAGCTCCCTCCAGCAGCAAGCGCACTCACTAGTAAGGATGTATCTTGATTGAAGTAAGCACCTCGACCCGGAATCGCAGCCATACGCGCCATTTGCCACAGCGTCCCCGTCAACGGCGCAGCACTACCCTGCTCGATTATCAACACACGTTGCTGTTGGCGCGCCAACTCATGGGCGACACTGGCACCTCCAGGGCCACTGCCGACTACGATCACATCAAACTGAGGAGTTGCTGACTGCATATAAGCAAGATGGGGGAGAAAGGAATACATCATAGTCGAATCTGAAATAACTAAGATCAGATTAAATTAAATATTCACTATTCTAAACTTTTCGTCAGCCCTGCGACGCCCAGTCATTCCCTCTATTTCCGTCTGAACTCGTTAATTATCAAAGACAAATCTTTGTTTAGCAGAGCGCACAATTTGCCGTAACCACGCACGATCAACATGATTTTTGAAGAAATCGCAATAGCTAGCCCGCAGTTCTATGGCATGAGGAACTAGCGAAATAGGATCTATGCGAAGTACACATATTTGACTTGTTATGACCAAATCATTTCAACAATCGACGCAAAAGGGTCAATTGGGGACAAACTGACTCGATATCTCTCCTCCAGTACTTCTACATCTACACATTAAAATGCAAACAATAAACTTGATTTCCACACGACAATTTGCAACTAGCTGCGCTACACTACGATCATTTCCCGACAACTAAGATATTGAAGAGCGGCCATGCAAAAGACAAAATCGATCGCCCCCCCGTTATTGTTGAGCATCATGGCCAGCAGCCTACTGTGCTTTACCGTGAATGCACAAGAATTGACTACACCGACTGCATCGCAAGATCAGCCATCAAGCAAACCAAAACTAGTCAAGGATATCGAGCCTTTGCCACTTTGGGAGTTCGGCGCTTCCGCATTCGCCTTGACTCAGCAGGCTTATCCTGGCGCTGAGACTTACGTGAATCGAGTTTTAGCAGCGCCGTATTTTTTGTATCGCGGTGAGCATTTTCGTATTGATCGTGGCAACACTGGCTATCGCGCGGTGAAAACCCCACGTTTTGAATTTGATGTAGGCTTCGCCGGCGCTTTTGGCTCTAGCTCAGACAAAGTCACGGCGCGACGCGGCATGGATAAACTCGGTAATCTGATCGAGTTTGGCCCGCGTCTCAAATGGAATATTTCCGAACCCGAAGCAAACGGTCGCTGGCGCTTTGAATTGCCTTTACGCGCCGTCTTTGACATCAGCAATAAATTTAAACATCGCGGCTATACCTTAGAACCAGAAATCGAATTTGAGCGTCGTGCATTTGGTGGTTGGCGCTATAGCACTGGCTTATCCGCAGTCTGGGGTAATCGCCAGATCGCTGAAACTTTTTACCAAGTTCGTACAGATCAAGTACTTCCCGATCGCGCTGCTTATCAGGCGAAACAAGGTTTGATCGCTTGGCGTTTATCGAGCTTTATCTCGCATAGCTACAGCAATAATTTCCGGGTTTTTGGCGGAGTACGTGTTGATAGCGTCGTCGGTGCAGCGAACGAAAATAGTCCTTTAGTGAAACGCAAAACAGCGCCATCATTGCTGTTGGGCTTTACCTACACTTGGATGCGTTCTGATCGTCCTGAGGTCGAGTAAGACTCGCTTCGAGCTAAGGCAAACCATGCAATTTGCACAGTATGACGTTGTAAAAATCGTTTGTTTTCTAACAGAGAAACACGTACAGACGGATGTATTCAACAAAAGAAAACCGCATGTAGGTGATGTTGCTGCGATTATCGAGATTTACACTGATCCACTTGGTTATGAATTGGAGTGCTGCGACGAACAAGGAATTACTGAATGGATGATCGGGTTCGGACCTGATGAAATTGAGCTGGAGCTAGTCAAATAACTTTATTTTGAATGAGATGTAGCGTCATAACACGACGCTCGTTCGGGCTGGCTGGAAATAATCGGTGGTACTAATTAAGTGCGCGAGCGTCCATCCTTTTAACTCAGCGTCAATGATGACAGGACGCACGCGACATCATTTTTTCGTGCGCTCGACGAAGCTAGTCATTAATCAGTTGCTTGATGAATCGATGCTGCGATCAAATATCCGCCGGAAACATCGGGAACTCCACAAAGAATATCGTACCACCGAGAGGATTCGCGTAAAAACCTATCTTCCCTTCCATCCTTTCAACCATTTCTTTAGCGATGGTCAAACCCAATCCAGTGCCTTCTTTAGCGCGGGTGTCGGAGGCGTCGGCTTGGGTGAATTTCTGAAAAATCCGTTCACTAAAATTCGCTGGGATTCCCGGGCCTCGGTCAATCACTTCGATCTTAACTTTTGTACTGCCATCGGGCGTTAGGCGAATTTTGACCGCTTCGTCTGCGGGTGAATATTTGCAGGCATTCGACAAAAGATTCGCCATGACCTGCGCAAAGCGATCAGCGTCAACTCGCAACATAAAGTCAGGGATCTCGCCTTCGAGCACCAAAGAGACACCGAAGCGCTGAGCAAAGGCCTGATTTGATTCCAACATATCTGCCAGCAATCCCGCCAAGGGGAATCGCTGAAAATCAAAGTCCATCATATTCGCTTCAATTTTTTGCATGTCCAACAAATCGTTGATCAAACGCGCTAATCGTTCTGCATTATTCAGAGCGATCTGCCCTAACTTTGCCGCCGCCGCAGGCAGTTCACCGGTCACGCCACCGACCATCAGACCAAGGCTGCCGCGAATGGATGTTAATGGTGTACGCAGCTCATGACTGACGGTCGAGACAAACTGCGTTTTCATACGCTCGACACGCTTTTGTTCGGTGATGTCGCGCACGATGACAATGAATTTGCGTTGTCCAGCATCGGCAAAACCACTTAAGGATAACTCAGCCACAAACAAGCCGCCGTTGGCACGGAACAGCTGCATTTCCATGTCGCTGTGCCCTTTTTGGTTAAAATCGACGCCTGCAACGAGCTGTGACAATGACTCGATTTTATCTTCACCACATAAGCTGGCGAAGGACTTCGTTTTCATCTGCTCCTCGCTCCAGCCAAATATTTCTCGTCCAGCACGATTGCATGATTCAATCACCCAATTTTTATCGGTCGTCAAAATCGCATCAGCGGCATTTTGCAATATCGCTTGCATACGTTCGGCGTTATCACGATTGAGTTGCTGCTGTGCGAGTAGTTCTTGCAAACGTGTTGCTACTAGAGACTCTAGCCTGAGCTGATCACGGGTCAAATGTGCGACTCGCCAGCGATAGATACTAAATAAAAGTCCAACGACCAGAAAAAACAATAGCCAGCGAAACCACACGGTCTGCCAATACTTAGGAGGGATCGAAATGTTAACGCTTGCCACGCTCTCACTCCAGATCCCCTTATCATTGGTGGCTTTCACTTGAAATACATACTCACCCGGATTTAAATTGGTATAGGTCGCACTTCGATGTTGTGCATCGGCCTCGACCCAATCACGATCAAAACCATTGAGGCGATAGGCGTACCGATTTAGCGCGGGATTGGTAAAGTGCAAAGCGGCAAATTCAAGTGAAAAAACCGATTCCTGCTGCGCAATACTGAGTGACTTCGGTGCAGTCACCGAGCCGGACAAACTCACACCTGATGCCGCCAGCCCTTGCTTCAGTGAGCGATTAAACACGCTAATATCGGTAATCGCGATTTGTGGTGGCGTTGAAAAACTGCGTATTTTTTCGGGATACACAGCGCTCATTCCTTTGGTGCCGCCAAAGTATACAATCCCAGCGCTATCACGATAGGATGCACCAGAAAAGCTATCCGATAGTCCGTCGCTTGCTGAGTAAAATTCAGCAATAGTCGTATCTGGATCAAAACGAATCAAACCATTAACCGTGCTCAACCACAGTTTTCCTTGAAGATCACTTTCTATCGCCACGATTTTTGCTGCGCCTATGCTATCGCTATTCGTAAAATGTTTAAAACGAATACCGCCATCGAGATCCGTGATCACTTGATTTAAACCATTCGCCGCACCCACCCAAATACGCCCCTTGGCATCTTCATGTAAAGACGAAATATTATCCGCGCTGATACTGGAGGGGTCCTTGGCATCATGCCGAAAGTGTCGAAATTTTCCTGTCTTTTGATCCAACAGATCAAGGCCACCACCGACCCACTCCGCACCAACCCAGAGGCGTCCTCGACTATCTTGCAAAATTGTGGTTGTCCCTTTCGCACTACGACTGTCTGGATCATTCGGATCGGAAATGAATTTGCGATGTGTGCCTGTTTTAGTCTCGTAGCGAATCAGACTATTTCCAGTACCCAGCCACAAGATGCCCTCATCACCGGCAGCAATGGCATTGATGTAGTCGTCCGCGACACTACCAAAATGCATCACGCTAAACTCACCCTCTGGCGAATCTAGCCGATTTAAGCCGACCGATGTACCAACCCACAAGGGACCATTTTTTGCTTGAAACAAGCTATAGACAAGATCATTACTGAGTGACTTTTTGCGCTTTTTGTCTGCACGAAACTGCCGCTGCACCTTGCCATTACTAGGATCAAATAGTGCAACTCCGTTATTATTCGCAAGCCATAATTTGCCGTCAGGCGCACCTATGATCTTTCCAATAGAATTATTCGGTCTAGGATTTTGTGCATCGGCATCAAAGGGAATGATGCGTCGAAATCCTTTGCTGTTGAGATTCGTAATGGCAATCCCGTCAGTTAAGGTGGCAACCCATAACATCCCGCCACGGTCATGCAAAATTGCTCGCACGTCGTCCGAGGGCAAACTATACGGATCAATCGCTTGTTTCACAAATTGGGTGAATTGCCGCGCTGTGTCATCCCACCGCAATAATCCCGCAGACAACGTCGCCGCCCAGATAGATCCATGTCTGTCTACGTAGATATGATTGACGCGACTGGCGGGCGTATCAAGTCGTCGCCGGCTTGTCCAATCACTGTTGGAATCCCACCTGACCACGCCATTTTCCGTTCCCAGCCATAATTGCTGCTGAGCATCCAGATGCATGGAACGTACGATATTTAATTTGGAATCTGGAGCTCGCTCATCATCGACTCTAAAGTGACGAAAAATCGTCGAGCCAGGTGCCAGATAATCAAGCCCTGCGGGCCAGGTGCCAGCCCACACACCACCACGCTTATCGACCGCAATCGCATTTAAATCATTGCTGGCTAAACTATCCGGCCGGCTCGGATCATGCGAATACAAAGTGAAAGTTCCACTTGTAGGGTCAAAGTGTTGCAAGCCGCCCCAAGTGGCCAGCCAAAACCCCGACTTACCATCCGAAACGATAGATTTGATGATGCGCTGATTATTCGCTCCAGCGGTTGGGGCAAAGCGCGTAAAGTTATTTGTGTCTGCATTAAATCGTGCCAGACCATCTTGAGTACCGACCCAAATTCGACCGTCATGATCCTCAAACATGGCAGAAATTCTGTCGTGCGGCAGGCTATTTAGATCACTCGCCCGACTCTGGTACTTTTCACTCAGATAGCCATTGAATCGATATAACCCAGCGTTATTCGTCCCTATCCAAATAAATCCTTGCCTATCCTGCAATAAGGTCAACACAGAAAGCTGATCCGCACCAAGTGAGTCCAAGCGTTGAAAGCGCAATTCCGAGGTTGATGAGGCCAACGAATGCGCGCAAAAACTCACCAGCACAAGCACTACCGTGGCGCTTAGGCTGAATCGATTAATCAAACTTTTGATCAACAGTTTAAAAAAAATACGCAACAGACCACCTGATAAAAATGACTCTAATGCCTGTAAGCAAAGCACTGCTTCAACTGTGCCAACAGGGTTACCTACTGTCAACACTTTCAGGTGATTCAATTCATGCCGAAAGCGGGTCTAATATGAAATCGGTCTTTTTACAACATAAGTGGTGTGACAAAGTAAATTAAGTGGCTTTTCCCGCACTTTGTGATCGCAACCATCGGCCACCGACGAGACTCTATCCACAGACAAAAACTCCAACTCTAGCTTATTAAATAACTAACCAAACGCGGTTAAAAATAACGCAATATAAGGCGATCCTGAATCTGAATTTTCAGCGATCCGCAAAGCATTCCACCAGCAACGCCCGCAACCACTGATTGCCTTCGTCTTGGGCAAAGCGTCGATGCCAGAAAATGTTGGTTTGCAAAGTCGGCAATTTGATTGGTGGCTTGCTGTAAGAAAGACGGAAAGGCGCTTGTGCGCTAAGTGCTAACTTCTGCGGCACAATCACCACCAGATTAGTGGTACTAACGATGTAAGGGACGGCTGAAAAATGCGGAACGGTGAAACTAGCATTTGCCGTAATGCCAACCTTCTCTAAGCTCTGATTAATCTTGTCGTAGGGACTTTCCTTGGTCGAGACGATTAAGTGTTCCACACTCAAAAAATCACGACTCGACATGCCAGCCTTCATTAGTGGATGGTGCTGGCGATACATACACACATAGTCTTGTTGAAATAGGCGACGGTGATAGAGTGCACCGGATATTTCATCAAATGCCCCTAGCGCTAAATCAATCCGACCCGTTTCCATTTCAGCCATGAGATCCACATTACTCGCACGTACGATAGAAATTTTGACTTGTGGTGCATGTAAACGACACTGTTCAACCAAAACTGGCATGAAATACATTTCGCCTACATCGGTCATCGCGATCGTGAAGTGGCGTTGACTACTGGGCACATCAAAGGCTTCATGTTGATTGAGTGCTTTCGTAATAGTCGCTAAAGCCGCTGCAACGGGATCAGCCAATTGCTGTGCGAGTGGGGTGGGTTGCATCCCTTGTGACGTTCGCACAAATAACTCGTCATTAAAGGTTTTACGCAGACGTGCGAGTGCATTACTCACCGCTGGTTGCGACAAATTTAACTTGCGTGCCACGCTAGAAATTTGCCGTTCCTGAAATACTTCCTGGAAGACATTTAAGAGATTCAGGTCTATGTCTTTGGCTTCGATCAAACTTCACCCCATTATTGATTTTATGAATGGTCTACATTTTAGTATTTATATCGCAAAAAAGGGACGATTGCACTACATTAGCGACTTCGTGTGTTTTCTTCGTGCTTTCATCAAATTTACGCAAGCACAACTCTTTATTTGGATAAAATCATGCCAACAAACTACATGAGTGGTTTCGCCAATGAATTTGCAACCGAAGCATTAGCAGGTGCATTACCTGCCAATCAAAATTCACCGCAGAAATGTGCTTACGGTCTGTATGCAGAACAGATTTCCGGTACAGCCTTCACCGCACCTCGTCATTCCAATCGCCGCTCGTGGACTTATCGCATCCGTCCTGCTGCCATGCATCAGCCTTTCGTACAAATCGATAACGGCAATATGACCAATGATTTTGCGCAAGTGCCAAGTACGCCAAATCAATTGCGTTGGGATCCGCAACCGCTGCCGAGCGCGCCGACTGACTTCGTTGAAGGCTGGTTGACAATGGCAGGCAATGGTTCTGCCGATTCGCAAACTGGTTGTGCAATTCATTTATACGCGGCCAATCGCGACATGACCGACAAGTTTTTCTACAACGCTGATGCCGAGCTTTTACTCATTCCTCAACAAGGTCGTTTGCATATCAAAACCGAATTAGGCTTAGTCGATATTGAACCGCAAGAGATCGCTGTGATACCACGTGGTGTGCGCTTTCAAGTGACACTGCCGGATGGCGAAGCGCGTGGCTATATTTGCGAAAATTTTGGGGTGATGTTGAAACTGCCGGACTTGGGTGTGATTGGCTCCAATGGTTTGGCGAATCCACGTGATTTCTTAACACCGACCGCGTGGTATGAAGACCGTGAAGGTGACTTCGAATTAGTCGCCAAATTCAGTGGCAATTTATGGAGCGCAAAGATAGGTCATTCACCACTCGATGTGGTCGCTTGGCATGGCAATATGGCGCCGTACAAATACGATCTGCGTCATTTCAATACCATAGGCTCGATCAGTTACGATCATCCTGACCCATCGATCTTTTTGGTATTGCAATCGCCGAGCAATACGCCTGGTGTTGATACCATCGATTTCGTGATCTTCCCACCTCGCTGGTTAGCGGCTGAAAATACCTTCCGTCCACCTTGGTTCCATCGCAATATTGCGAGCGAATTCATGGGTTTAATTCATGGTCAATACGATGCAAAATCGGGCGGTTTCCGTCCGGGCGGTGCCAGCTTACATAATTGTATGAGCGGTCACGGGCCAGATGCACCGACCTTTGAAAAAGCCAGCAACATCGACACCAGCACGCCGCAAAAAGTCGATAACACCATGGCCTTCATGATAGAAACCTGTACTATCATCAAGCCAACCCGCGCCGCGATGAATTCACCGCAGTTGCAGCCAGATTATTTCCAGTGCTGGCAAGGGATTAAAAAGAATTTCAATCCGAATCAAGCTTAATTATCAGGCCTATTAGAAAGCGAATTTGTATGAGCGTTCAACTTAACGAAACCCACAACCCTGCACTGCGTAGCTGGGTCGTTTCTGCCAACGATGGCAACACCGATTTCCCTATCCAGAACCTAGCATTTGGCGTATTCCGTCGTGCTGGTAGTCATGAACAATTCCGTATCGGCGTAGCAATCGGTGATCAGATTTTGGATCTGACTATTGCCCTCCATGCTGGCGTATTTGCTGACATCAGCAACGCCGCTTTAGCCCATGCCTTAACCGCTTCAAACTTGAATGCCTTAATGGATTTGGGAAACACCACATCCTCTCAATTACGTTTAGCCTTATCCAAAGCCTTACGTGAAAACGCGGTCGCACAAAAACAATTGGTCGGTACACTCGTCGCGCAAGCCGATGCAGAATATGCCTTACCAGCACAGATCGGCGACTACACCGATTTCTACACTTCCGTCCATCACGCCACTTCGGTCGGTAAATTATTCCGCCCTGATAATCCACTACTGCCGAATTACAAATGGGTACCAATTGGCTATCATGGTCGCTCATCGTCGATCGGCGTATCAGGTCAACAATTCCGTCGTCCAATTGGACAAACGATGCCGCCGAATGCAACTACCCCATCATTTGGCCCCGCCAAGCGCATGGATTATGAATGCGAAGTCGGCGTCTTCATTGGTCAGGGCAATGCCTTAGGCGAAGTGATTGATATCGATCATGCGGAACAACATGTGTTCGGCATGTGCTTATTGAATGACTGGTCAGCACGTGATGTGCAGGGTTGGGAATATCAACCTCTCGGCCCATTCCTGGCAAAGAATTTTGCGTCAACAATTTCACCATGGGTGGTGACCCTAGAAGCCTTGGCGCCATATCGTAAAGGCTGGACACGCGATGCGTCTGATCCGCAACCTTTGCCATATTTGGACAATGCCGATTTGCGTAGCACTGGTGCCTTCGATATTCAACTCGAAGTCTTATTGCAAACCGAAAAAATGCGTCAAGACGGTACACCAGCACAACGCTTATCTTTGTCTAATTTCAGTCATTCGTATTGGACAGTTTCGCAAATGGTCACGCATCACACCGTGAATGGTTGTAATTTGCGCGCAGGAGATTTCCTTGGCTCTGGCACCCAGTCTGGTCCAGCACCAGAAGAAGCGGGTTCCTTATTAGAACTCAGTGAAGGCGGCAAAAAACCTATCGTGTTTAGCAACGGCGAACAACGTATCTTTATTGAAGACGGCGACAGGATCATTATGCGTGGCTGGGCACAAAAAGACGGCGCACCACGAATTGGTTTTGGTGAAGTTGAAGGACGTCTATTGCCAGCACGTAGCTTAACTTGAGTTTGATATCAATTTGGTTGTATACAAAGAGGGCACGCAAAATTTGCGTGCCCTCTTTGTTATTAGCGCCTCACAAACTGGCTACACGTTCGGCCTCAAAAACCACGACACTAGCCAGAAATACGCATGTTCAAATCTAATTTCAACAAAAAGCATGGACTGTCGACACTTTTAGCTTTTCATCATCGTGAGAATTTGCTTAAATAGCTGCACGAAATACGATTTCACTATTTTCGAATATATTACAGGACTACCATGCTGCGCTTATTTATATCATTTACTACAATTATTGTTCTTAGCTCCGGAATATTGACAGCCTGCGCTTCAGTCAAGTCGTTCAGTCTATTGGGAAATAGCACTAATGCGCCGAAACCAGTTGTGAAGTCCCAACAAGCCCCTGCCAGTGAGGCAAGCAAAATCGAGAGAGTGCCATTTGAATTAGGTATCTCGTCAGTAACGGTCGAGCGCATGGCTAAAAAAAGCAATTGCCAATCAACCAAAGGTGCGGGTCTATTGCATAAAAAAGGACCTGTAGAAGTGTATCGAGTTCTGTGCGAAGATGGCCGCGAAATCAAAGCACGTTGCGAAATGCGACAATGCGAGGTCTTTAATCCGTAGTACGACAAGCATTTCAAAAAAAGCGTGCACGAAGATTCTCGCTTTTCTTCTTAAAAGGTGGACCTAGGAAAATTTATCCACACTCGCTTTCATCATTGTCTGAAATCCGTTTCAACCGGGAAATGGCAAAATTATGCATTACAAAACTATCTGTTCGTTTAGCTTGATTGCCCTATGTTTACAGGCTTCGTTACCATCCCAAGCGCAAACATTAACAGTCGCTTGGCGCATAAAACCACCACATCAATATCTCGAAAACGGTAAAGCAAAAGGTAGCTTACTAGAACTCACAAAACATGTTTTCGCTGATAGTAAAATTTCTACGCGCTTCGTGGACGAACCCGCCAAAAGAATCTGGCAAAACTTCACAAACGGCACGAAAAATTATTGCTCTTTTGGATGGTATAAACTTCCAGAGCGTGAAACGCTGGTGCAATACAGCGAC
The DNA here is from genome assembly GCA_043770645.1 of Undibacterium sp. Taxonomy (GTDB): domain Bacteria; phylum Pseudomonadota; class Gammaproteobacteria; order Burkholderiales; family Burkholderiaceae_D; genus Undibacterium. The sequence continues at coordinate 18,713 of JAYVHZ010000160.1, forward strand.
AGCCTGCATAAAGATCCTCCGCATATACTCTTGGTCGGCAATTCAGTATTGAGCAAAGTGCAGACGCATAAAAATCTAAAATCTTTATTCGCAGATACGAGTCTGAGTTTGGCTATCGTCGATGGCGTCTCTTATGGCACGGCGTTAGATCAACTATTCGCCAGTAGTCAAAATAAAATTATACGTAGCACTGCAGCGCCCATGATTATGGCAAGAATGGTCAATGCGAATCGCGCATCAATGATGCTGATTGACCGCGATGACTGGCAATATCTGAGCAGCAAAGAAGAGCAATTAAACGAACTCACACAAGTCGATATCGACGGGATGCCGGCGGGTTTAGATCGTTATATTGTTTGCAGCAAAGATGTCGCGCCGATAGTGATGAACAAAATCAATGCATCATTGGCGAAAATTTCTGCAAATAGTAAATTCAATCGGCCATAAGAGTTCGCAGGAAATCTCGATCCAGCTCTCCTAGTAGAGATACAAATGACAAACGATCAGTTCTGCAGGTCAGCCGTTAGTGAGTCTATCGGCAGTGCGGTTGCATTGGCTTTTTCATGTCAAAAGCTGCTTCCTAGGTCGACCACGCCCCGCAGGCTCAACTCTACGTTCGGTCAACTTCGCCATCTCTTCTTTGTATTTGTCAGATCCCAAAAGCCATGCCTTATTGGTGGCGTCGTTGATGGCTTTAAAGTCACTCACAGATAAGCCTTTTTCTATCAAGGCTCGATAGGCAGCCTCACGTTGAAACGGCGTATTGCCGAGTCCCCAGTACATGGCATGATCCGCGACTAGTGGATCGATACCCATCCCTAAATGATGTTGGCAACTAGACCAACGATAAGCACTAGGGTCCTGCACCAAATGCTGGCGCACCGGCATTTCTTCAATCAAGATACAACACGGTAAAAAATAACTACCTGCCTCCAGCACAGTCGCCTTAAACCTGCCCTGCCATAAAAGTCCACTTCGTTTATGTTTCGCATTAAAGTAAGGAACGTAGTAACGCCCTAGCCATTGCATCATTTTACCTAGCCCTGTCTCATCACTGGGCGTGGCCAATATGTGCAAGCGATCAGGCAAGATTGCATAAGCGTGGATTTGAATAGCAAATTGTTTGGAAGCCGTTTTTAGCCATGCCAAAAAAGATGCGTAGTCAACATCATCGACAAAAATAATCTTGCCATCGATGCCGGCTTGCGTAACGTGATGTGCTTGATGGGGAATCACCAAACGTGGAAGTCTTGCCATAATCTTTAAATTGTTGGTGACGCTTGCTTACATAATTAATTAGGGACATTGTAGAGGATAGTGAACCAAAATGGAAAATGAGCGCCAAGATGTTCGAAGATTTGTCATTCAACTTATGCAACAACATCGCTAGTGCTTGCATGGTTAATCCCATGCCGTCGGTCAGCGTTAACGGTGACCAGTGCAGCAGCATCTTCTAGCCGCAAAACCGACACTAATTGCGCGCAGCCGCTTCACCTTTACCACACACCACCAACTTAGGCGGTTCCTCACAATAATCGTCGTCGTGATAAGTGGGCAGAACACCACTACAAACGATTGTTAGATACGGCAAGGCACTCTTCAACATCGCACACAAGACCACTACAGTTGCATGCGCCGATGAGGATCCTGAATGTCCGATGAACACAATTTGTGGCGACCGCTTACGCGTTTCGCGCACGATATCAAACAGACTTAAAAGTCTGGATTCTGCGTCCAGCATGGTCACGGTGAACCCGGCATCCATCAGCTCCCTTTCTATACTTAGCAGGCCAAATGGCGGCAACTTAACTTGCGGGAGACGCTGGCCAATCGCCGTCTGCGGTGGATGAATTAGGAGGATGCTTGATTGCATATTGTGCCTTTACAAGGAAGAACCATTAAAGAATTTCCAGTGTAAAAGTACTGTGTGAAGAGAAGATGCGCTCTGTGTGTATTTATAGAATTTCACTCCACACTATCAATAGTCATGTCAGCCTTCAATAGCAAATTCAGCTTACGATGTTTGATATCACGACCTAATTCGTCTTATGCTAAAAGCCGTGTTTTCAGCAAACTTCGTAACGTTCAACTTTTAGCATTCGCACTCGACTAAAGATTGGCGTACTGCGGATTATTCATCTCAAAAAATGCCTCGCCCTCGCCCTCGGCATCGCCATCGGCATCGATTCGTATGAGCTGCCAACCTGCTCTTACGTAAAATCTATGTGCGCGGGTGTCAGCTGCGGTACTCAAATCTAGGCGATTTAGGCCGCAAGCAAATAGGTAAGCAATCATGGTGTCGTGCAAGCGGCGTCCATGACCGTTTCCTTCATGTTCGGGATCAACGAACAAAGCCCAAATATTCCCAGTCTGCGCATTGCCAACCGCAAAGGCAAGAATCTCACCATCGTCTTCCACCACCCATCCGCGCCCCGTTTCCATCATTGGCTGCGCATAACTTGCTTCCGTGATCACCGTGGAGCGTAATGCGTTTTCACGCACTGCCAGACGGACCCGGTGCATGCCAGGAATATCGGCTAGGCTTGCTTGTCTCAAATTGGACGCCATTTGTGTTTTCCATTAATTATGAATAATCATCTTATTGTAGCAATGCATCCAAACTATGGCGCGGATATTGCATACCAGTTTTCATTCAGATCGACAGTTTTCGACAACTACCGGAGTATGAATGCCTGATTCACATGCACCAAGCCTGAAAATCGTTGTAATCAATACCGTCACGATTCCGACTGAACAGAGTGATCACGATGATCCCGCTTTACTGCAGCAAATGAACCGTTCGCGCGATCTACGGATAGGGCTATTGCAAGCTGGCTATAACATCATCGCCTCTATCCCTGGCGATATGTATCTGGTCGATCGCATAACGCAGTTGCAGCCCGACATGATCATCATCGATGCTGAATCCGACGCGCGCGACGTATTGGAAGAATTGGTGTTAGTCAGTCGCGACGCACCTCGCCCGATTGTCTTGTTTACCGAGGACGACAATCCATCTCAATTAGCATCCGCAATGGCTGTTGGTGTATCAGCTTATGTAGTAGCGGGACTGCAAGTAGAACGGGTAAAGCCTGTACTAGAGGTCGCAGTAGCAAGGTTTCAAGCCGACCAAAAGTTGCGCTCTGAACTGCACGATACCAAAAATAAACTGGCTGAACGCAAGACCATAGAGCGCGCCAAAGGCTTATTAATGGCACGCCATCAACTCAGCGAAAACGAAGCCTATCAACGCCTGCGTAAGCAAGCGATGGAGAAAAATCTGAAGCTGGCCGAGCTGGCACAAAGAATTTTAGATGTGGCTGATTTGCTTGGCTAAACCACGCCACGATTTGGTGCAATGCACCAAGTTGAC
>JAYVHZ010000161.1:0-8230 GCA_043770645.1 Undibacterium sp.
CAACATCTTCTGGTGTTGGCGCTGGTGCTGCTGGAGCCGCTGCAGCTTCTGCAGCATCTTTTTTCTTCATCATATTGACTAAGCGAACCATTTGGAAAATGATGAAAGCCAAAATAATAAAATTGAGTGCAATGGTCAGAAAGTTACCGTAGGCGAGTACAGCACCTGCTTTTTTAGCCTCAATTAACGTTAAATCACCCGCTTGCCCATTCAATGGCAAATAGTAATTTGCAAAATCTAAACCGCCAAAAATTTTGCCAACGACAGGCATTATGATATCGCCAACCAAAGAGTCAACGATCTTGCCGAATGCCGCGCCAATGATGACACCAACGGCTAAGTCCATGACATTGCCTTGCGCAGCAAAGCTTTTAAATTCTTGCATCATGCCCATAAAAATCCCCTAAGTAGTTTTAAATTAGTTTAAGTAAGAATGTGAAGTGTTTGCTCTAAGACTATGGCAAACCAGCAAGATAATAATCCGTAAAAACAATTTTGATGTGGAAAATATTGTTAATTCTTGTGAATCAATCAATAATTTGTTGTTATTTTCGGCGCAAATCGACCTTGACAGTGCAATTTTTCTTGGAATTTTCCTCGTATGTGGGTCATTTCGATGGAAAAACGGTGTAAATCGATCTGTGAAGCATCTTTTTCTTTAATTCACCTCTCGGCTCCTTTATAATTTAAGGTTGTAAGAAGTGGGGTTGCGCTTCGTCAAGTTTTGATTTTTGATAGATTGGGGTTTGTATGAGTATCGAAAAGCAGGTCGATCCAAGTCGTCGCGGCTTACTCGTTGCTACCTGTGTGGCAGGTGGTGCAGTAGGTGTTGGCACGGCAGTTTCACTAGTGAGTACTTTTCAACCATCCGAGCGTGCGAAAGCGGCGGGTGCACCGGTAGAAGTGGATATTTCCACTTTAAAGCCAGGTGAAATGAGTACGACAGAATGGCGCGGTAAGCCAGTGTGGATTTTACGCCGCACGCCAGAAATGATGGAAAGTCTGAAAAAGACAGAAGCAAAATTGGCGGATCCAAAATCTGAGAAGCCATACACGATGGATATGCCAGCGTATTGCGACAAGCAAACGCGTTCTCGTAAAGAGCATAGCGAATTTTTGGTGACAGTCGGTATTTGTTCCCATTTAGGTTGTTCGCCGATTTCCAAATTCACGCCAGGCGCACAGCCTTCTTTGCCAGATGATTGGGAAGGTGGCTTTATTTGTCCATGCCACGGTTCTACCTTTGACTTGGCTGGCCGTGTTTATAAGAACAAGCCTGCGCCACAAAATCTGGACGTGCCGCCGCATATGTTTTTATCAGATACCAAAATTATCATCGGTAAAGATGAGAAAGGCGAGGCTTAATCATGGCATTTGTTGAGAAAAAACTTCCTGACGATGCGCCTATCGCAGCGAAAGCATTAAATTGGGTTGACTCCCGTTTTCCATTGACTAAATTATGGAATGATCAATGGGGTCAATATTACGCGCCAAAAAACTTTAACTTCTGGTACATCTTCGGCTCATTGGCGATGTTGGTATTGGTCATCCAGATTGTTACTGGTATTTTTCTGGTGATGCATTACAAACCAGATGCGAAGTTGGCATTTGAATCGGTTGAGTACATCATGCGTGAAGTGCCATCTGGCTGGTTGGTGCGTTACATGCATTCAACGGGCGCTTCTGCTTTCTTTATCATTATTTACCTACACATGACTCGCGCTTTGCTCTACGGTTCATATCGTAAGCCACGTGAATTGATCTGGTTGTTCGGTTTCGCAATTTTCTTGTGTCTGATGGCTGAAGCTTTCTTCGGCTACCTCTTACCATGGGGACAAATGTCCTACTGGGGCGCACAAGTTATTGTTAACTTGTTTGGTGCAATTCCATTCATCGGCCCAGATTTGTCTTTGTGGATTCGTGGTGACTATGTGGTGTCTGATGCGACATTGAATCGCTTCTTCGCTTTCCACGTGATCGCCATCCCATTGGTATTGCTCGGTTTGGTTGTAGCGCATTTGATCGCTTTGCATGAAGTGGGCTCGAATAATCCAGATGGTATCGAAATTAAAGATAATTTAGATGCGGATGGTCATCCAGTCGATGGCGTTCCTTCTCATCCTTACTACACGTTCCATGATATCTTTGGCGTGACCGTGTTCTTGACGATCTTTACTGCAGTGGTTTTCTTTGCGCCAGAAATGGGTGGTTACTTCCTAGAATATAATAATTTTATTCCAGCAGATTCCTTGAAAACGCCACCGCACATCGCACCAACTTGGTACTTCACACCGTTCTACTCGATTCTGCGTGCAACAACTTCTGAGTTCTTGTATGTGATTCAAGCAGGTGTCGCAGCTTATGTTGCCTTGATCTGGTTGAAGTCTTCTCTGGGTTTTATGACGAAGGCAGCAATTGCAGCGGTAGCTTTAGTGGCGATCATCGGCATGATGCCTTTCGGTTTGGATGCAAAATTCTGGGGTGTGGTTTTATTTGGCGGTTCTGTTGTGATCTTGGCTTTCTTGCCATGGTTAGACGTGTCCCCTGTGAGATCAATTCGTTATCGTCCAGATTGGCACAAGTATGTGTATATCGTGTTTGGTATCGCGTTTGTAGTACTTGGCTACCTCGGTGTGCAAGCACCATCACCAATGGGTGAGCGCGTATCGCAAGTATGTGCATTGATCTACTTCGGTTTCTTCTTGTTGATGCCTTGGTGGAGTGGTATGGGGACATTTAAACCTGTACCAAAGCGCGTAACGTTTGCTGCGCATTGATCAGATTAAGCGAGGAAAAACTAGCATGAAATTACTTAAAAAACTGATCTTGACTTTGGCATTTGCTCCAGCTCTGGCATTGGCTGCAGGCGGGAACTATCCATTGGATCGTGCGCCTGAACGTACGACGGATTTGGCGGCATTGCAGAATGGTGCAAAGCTGTTCGTCAATTACTGTTTGAATTGCCACTCAGCAGCTTCTATGCGCTACAACCGTTTGCGTGATATCGGTTTGACCGAAGACCAGATCAAGAGCAATTTATTGTTCACTGGTGAAAAAATCGGCGAGTTGATGAAAACCAGTCTGAGCGCGAAAGATGCAAAAGAATGGTTTGGCGCAGTTCCGCCAGATTTGTCTGTGATTGCTCGTGCCAAAGCTTCTGGCGCTGGTACTGGTGCTGACTGGCTTTACACCTACTTGCGTACTTATTACAAAGACGAAAGTCGTCCAACCGGTTGGAACAACATGTTGTTCCCTAACGTTGGTATGCCACATGCTTTGTGGGAATTGCAAGGCGTACGCGGTGCTAAGTTTGAAGATGTTAAAGATGCACATGATCCATCAAAAATGGAACATAAATTCGTCGGCTTCGAAACTTTAACACCTGGCAAAATGACAGCGGTTGAGTATGATCATGCTATCGGTGATCTGGTTGCTTATCTGCAGTGGATGGGTGAGCCTGCGCAGAATGAGCGTAAGCGTTTGGGTGTTTGGGTTGTCATGTTTATGGCTTTGCTGGCCACGCTGGCATGGCGCTTAAATGCCTCTTACTGGAAAGAAGTGAAGTAATCGTAAATTAGTCGTCCATCGGATATCTGGTGGATGTGTCATCCCAGGGTGAGGTCTGCTTTTTGCACCTCACCCTAATCGTTTTTAAGGAACTATAAAAATGATGGTTCTCTACTCAGGTACAACCTGCCCATTTTCACAACGTTGCCGCTTAGTCCTGTTTGAAAAAGGCATGGATTTCGAAATTCGTGACGTTGATTTGTTCAATAAGCCAGAAGATATTTCCACGATGAACCCGTACGGTCAGGTGCCGATTCTGGTTGAGCGTGAATTGGTTCTGTATGAATCAAATATCATCAATGAATACATCGATGAGCGCTTCCCGCATCCACAGTTAATGCCAGCTGACCCTTTACAACGTGCTCGTGCACGTTTAATGTTGTTCAATTTTGAAAAAGAATTGTTCGTACATGTGCATGTTTTAGAAAATGAAAAGAACACCTCCTCGTCAAAAATTCTCGACAAAGCCCGTGCTGAGATTCGTGATCGATTGACACAACTTGCACCTTTGTTCGTGAAGAATAAATATATGTTGGGCGAAGAATTTTCAATGCTCGACGTTGCGGTTGCTCCATTGCTGTGGCGTCTGGATCACTACGGGATCGATTTGTCAAAAACAGCTGCGCCATTGTTGAAATATGCAGAGCGGATTTTCTCTCGCCCAGCGTATATTGAAGCGTTGACGCCGTCTGAAAAAGTAATGCGTCGTTAATGAGATCTGCGATCAGGATTCATGTTGAAACTTGATCGCAATTTTCACAATCACCTAGGAGAAACGCAAGCTCATGTCAGGAATTTCTACAAAACCATATTTATTGCGTGCCATCTACGAATGGTGCACTGATAACGGTTTCACGCCGTATTTATCGGTGAAGGTAAATGGTGCAGTACAAGTCCCGATGGAATTTGTGCGTAAGGGTGAGATTGTTCTGAACATTGCATTTTCTGCGACAAGCGGTTTAAAAATGGACAATGATGCTGTTAGTTTTAAGGCTCGGTTCGGTGGTGTTTCGCGCGAGCTCTATATTCCTGTGCGTAATATCCAGGCGATATTCTCAAGTGAAAATGGCCAGGGCATGGTGTTCGATGAAGTGGAAGATGAGTTGATCTCCGATTCCGCAGTTGTCGAACCTGTCAAACCCACGATAGGTTTGGCTTCAGTAAGCATAAAGGATGAAAAAACGGTAGTTGAGTTGGACGAGCAAGAAGAAACAAAAGAAAAACAAAAAAAATTAGAAAAACCTTCCCTAAAAATCATAAAGTAGTCTATAATTTTGTTCTTCGGGATTCGTTGAGAAATAAACAGCTCAGCAAGTTCAGAAAAAGTTTCGCCGATTTAGCTCACTTGGTAGAGCAGTTGACTTGTAATCATCAGGTAGCCAGTTCGATTCCGGCAATCGGCACCAGTAGTACTAAGGGCTCACAGAAATGTGAGCCCTTTTTTATTGCGCTTTTCACTATATTGCTTCTTCAGTGACAATCGCGCACCACTGGGGCGCATCTCCCGCTTGCCCCAATCTTAAGTGGTCGGATATTCCAATATTAAATTGCCTTCCTGATTGCTCCGGCGGTCTTGAGCGAACACAGCTTACTGGTTTGATCGATTAAACTATCGCGATCTCTGGTTTAGCGAATATTGAATCCTTGAAAATGCAAACACTGGTGTTGCAGGCGCAAGAGTGGTTTGAAAATGTGCCTAGACAATCTCAAGTTGACACTCAGCTTAATCGATATGCTTAGATAAAAATAAAATCACCCTAAGGTTTCGAATGCCTTGAGGACGCGAAAATCGGCTTTCCAATAAAATCCCATGCCAACATGAAAAGCACCTTGTGTTCCCGATGTAATGAGCTAATACAGCTAGGCATCACAAAAGCACTTCGTCCTAATACTTGTTCTTTTCGAGGTGCGGCTTCTCTCCACATAGCGCAAATTAATACGCTTAATCGGCGTTTAAACCCGCCCAGCGTAGTGCCAACTGGTGTTCAATTTGAAATGAATCTAAAACTCGTGCCAGACTATGGTCGACTATGTGTTCGATGGACGATGGTAGAAGTTGGGAAGTGGCGGGAAAATTATGTCGCCCATCTCAGTGACTGCGGTCATATTGCGCAAATGAGCTAGGTTAAACGGTATTTCTCGCACCATCAAAACCACTCGGCGTCGTTCTTTTAAAACCACATTCATATCCAATTCCGGTTTATTTCATGGCAAATCTTGACCTATTGAAATGGCCGAGTGCTGGCGGTGCCATCAACAAGTATTGGCAGTAATCAAAACGCGTCGACTTCGTGCGGCGCAGTTTATAGGTTCCATAAGCAATATGGGTTTACGTCATTTCGTAACAATTTATGCCGGAATTGCGTTATTACCAAGCTTCGAGGATTCTATGAATTTTTTCTAAATCCTATCGAACTTAAATAAAAATTTCTTGTCATATATCGCGTAAACATCGACAAAATCAATATTATTTGACTTTTTAAACGTATTTAGGAGTATTTTACATGCGATTCCTCACCTTTCTCTTGCTGCTTTGCATGGGCGCTCCCACGCTCACCAGAGCCCAGTCCGACGATAAATTTCGTCAACTAGAAGATGTCCTTCCTACCCCAACCAGTATCCGCACCGCCTCTGGCGCACCTGGCCACGCCTATTGGCAACAGCGGGCGGATTATGTGATACGAGCTAGTCTTGATGAAAGCAAACGCGCGATTAAGGGATCTGAAACCATTACCTATCACAATAATTCGCCAGACACGCTGAACTACTTGTGGGTGCAATTGGATCAGAATATTTTCAAACCTGATGCCGATGCCAACACGACCGCAACCTACCCTTCGCGTGAGGCATGGCAGAGGCCAAATGCCATGAGTTTTAACGGTATGAAAACCTTGAGCGTGCAAAGTAACTTTGATGGTGGATTTAAAATCGGCTCAGTTAAAGGGGCAGACGGTCAGGCACTGAAGTATGTGATTAATCGCACCATGATGCGCATTGATTTGCCGACAGAGCTTAAACCTGGCGCAAAATATGCGTTCAGCTTAGACTGGACCTACAACATCAATGACGGCCTAGTCACAGGGGCGCGTACTGGCTACGAGCATTTTAAAGATGATAAAAACGATATCTTTGAGATTGCGCAATGGTACCCACGCATGGCTGCCTACTACGATGTCTACGGTTGGCAGCACAAGCAATTTATCGGCATGGGTGAATTCACTTTGGAATTCGGTGACTATGATGTGCAAGTTACCTTGCCAAGCGATCACATTATTTCTGCAACGGGTGAGCTGGTGAATAGCGACAGCGTATTGAATGCGGTTCAGCGTGAACGCCTAAAGCAAGCACGCACCGCCACCAAGCCGACACTGATTGTCACACAAGAAGAAGCTGAAAAAGCCGAAAAAACACGCGCCACTACGCAGAAAACCTGGCACTTTAAGGCCAAAAATGTACGTGATTTTGCGTGGGCATCTTCCCGTAAATTCATCTGGGATGCGCAAGGCTATAAATCAGGCAGTAGTACCGGTTTAGCGATGTCTTTTTATCCTAAAGAGGCCAACCCTTTGTGGGGGAAATACTCAACGCAAGCAGTCATTCATACGATAGAACAGTACAACAGATATAGTCTTGATTATCCGTATCCAGTCGCGCAATCGGTCAATGGTCATCAAGGTGGCATGGAGTATCCGATGATCTCATTTAATGGTGGTCGTCCAACCATCGATAAGAAAACGGGCGAAGCGACCTATTCTAAGCGGACTAAATATGCACTGATCAGCGTGATTATTCATGAGGTGGGACACAATTATTTCCCTATGGTTGTCAATTCAGACGAACGTCAATGGTCGTGGATGGATGAAGGCCTCAATTCGTTTTTACAGTCATTGGCAGAACGTGCATGGGAAGAAAAGTATTTGGAACTCTATCCAAATGAGCCGCGTGCCATCGCTGATTTTATGCGCACTAAGAACCAAGTTCCTATCATGACCAATTCTGAATCAATACCGGAAATGCAGTTTGGTCCCAACGCTTATGCAAAACCCTCCGCGGCTTTTCATATTTTGCGCGAAACTATTTTGGGTCGTGAGTTGTTTGATTTTGCTTTCAAAGAATATGCTCGTCGTTGGAAATTTAAGCGTCCTACACCAGCTGATTTCTTCCGCACGATGGAAGATGCTTCTGGCACAGATCTCGATTGGTTTTGGCGTGGTTGGTTCTACACAACTGACGCGGTAGATATAAGTATTGATGGCATCGCTGAATATCAAGTGTCGAGCAAAGATCCTGAAATCGAAAAAGCCTGGAAGCGTGCGCAGAAGAATGGCGAACCAATTTCACTCTCCGCGCAGCGCAATCAAGGAAGCTTAGCGCGCCGTATCGAGGCACATCCAGAGTTAAAAGATTTCTACAACGAACATGATGACTTTACTGTTACCAATAAGGATCGTAACGCTTATGCCGATGGATTGAAGGCGCTAGAAGACTGGGAAAAAGAGATGCTCAAATCGGGCAAATATTTTTACCTTGTAGATTTCTCTAATCTTGGTGGGTTGGTGATGCCTTTGATACTCGAAGTCGAACTAAAAAGCGGGAAAAAAATCGTCGAACGTATTCCAGCGGAGGTATGGCGTTATAACTCCAAAAAGTTGACTAAGTTGAT
>JAYVHZ010000162.1:0-3473 GCA_043770645.1 Undibacterium sp.
TTGTTTGAACTCGCTAAAGACCTCTTGCCAAGAGGCGACACCGCGCGCCTTGATTGCCATTAAACCTGCCACTTGCAGATGGGTGCTGGCGTAATAAAATTCGCTGCCTGGAATGATTTGATTGCTGGCATTGGCATTCGCGATCGTGTTGACACAAGATTCAAAATTAATGAAGCCAGCATTCACACATAAAGGCTCTTCAGTTAAGCCCGAAGTAAAGCTAAGCAAATTAGCTAAATTCATCGTTGCTAATGGTGAGCTTGCTGCGATTGGCCAAGCTGCGATGCGATCTTGCGGTTTGTCCTCTAATTTAAGATAACCCTGCTCGACTAAGCGCAAAATAATCACCGCACTTACCAGTTTAGAAGTCGACGCAGATTCATACGAAGTCTGCATACGTGAGCTGCCGCGTTGATACACATAACGACGACCATCATCACGCTCAACACCAAATGAAAAATCGGTGTCGCTCACCAACTGGGCAAATTGACTATTCATCTCTGACTCTAACTGTGTCACTGAACAAGTATTGCCAGGCGTGCCTGGCGTCGTTGGCGTACCAGTAGTTGGATTGCCACTTGCACTTCCGCCGCCGCAAGCAGTACAAAATAACATCGCGATTAGCATAGCAAGTTCGCGTGTTCGGAAAGTGTTGCGGGTAAATGGCACGGTCGACATAAATCACCTATAAAGCGAAGAACAGAATTTAAGTGGAATGAATGCGCCCAGCTTAAATCGAACAAAAAACTGGCACGGAGCCTTTTACAAACAATTACAGGGATGAACACTTTCTTACCGAGATCAAGACTAGTGTTGTCTACCAACCCACTTTCATGCCCTAAATACATAAATTGCGGTATTCTCAGCCTTAAGTCTCCCAAACTGGTAAGCCTAAATTTCTGCAGGAATTAAGACCAGTTCAAAGCATTTTTACACGACATCATTTAGCACTTTCACAGATAGGATACGTCATGGCATTTAATAAACGTTTGCATCTAAGTTGTTTGAGCATCGCCCTACTCTCAGCTACCACCGTCATCACACCAAGTATTAGTGTTGCAGCACAAACGCAAACAGCAGTGACTAAAGCAGTGAGCGAGACACAGACCCAGAAACGCCTCAATCAATTGGCGGATGCTTTCTATGAATCTCGCGCCAAATTTGATCCGCTCTTATTCGCCAGCATTAATGGTGATAATCGTTACGACAATCAATTGGCGATCAGTATCGCACCGCAAAACCGTGCTAAACACTTTGCGCTCATGCATAGAATGCAGGCGCAATTGAAAGGTATCGCGCGCACTCAACTCAATGATAAAGACCAGTTAAATTATGACTTACTCTCTTATGAGATAGACAGTGCGCTGCATCTCGAACACTTCCCCGAGCATTTATTGCCGATCAATCAAATGGACAATGTGCCAAGCACGCTGGCCAACTTTGCTGGCGGCGATGGTTCACAGCCATTAAAAACCGTGCCGCAATACTATGCCTATCTGGCGCGTTTAAATGTATTGCCGGTGTGGATAGAACAAGCAATCAAGAATATGCGCGAAGGTATACAACGTGGCATCGTACAGCCGAAAGCGATTACCTTAGCGATGCTGCCGCAGTTTAAGGCACTGCCAAATGCCAATGCAGAAGCTAGTATTTTTTATACGCCTATCAAGAATCTACCAGCCCATTTTTCTGCAGCAGATAAGCAAAAACTGACAAAGGCCTATAGTCAAATAATTCGTACCAAGTTGACGCCAGCTTTGCAAAGACTGGTCCATTTTTTAGAGACGGATTATCTGGCTGCTGGGCGTGACACTAGCGGTTACAGTGCCTTGCCGAATGGTGCGGCTTGGTACCAAATGCGGATTAAAAATAACACCACGACCGATTTAACGCCCGATCAAATCCATGCGCTTGGATTACAAGAGGTCGCGCGGATTCAACAGCAATGGGCGGAACTGGGTCCGAAGCTGGGTTATACCGGTGTCCCTATTGACTTGCCGCAATGGGTCAGCGCACAAGACAAATTCAAATCATTTAACAGTGATACAGAAATCTTGGACGCGTATCGTCAGATCGACGCCCAAGTTCAGAAGAAATTGCCTAGTTTGTTTAGCTTGCTACCCAAAGGCAAAATGGAATTGCAATTAGAGCCTGAACTGAGTCGTGCTACCGCATCGGATCACTACACACCGCCATCAGCCGACGGCTCGCATCCTGGTATATTCTGGCCAGTCGTGAACGACGCAAAAAAATATAGCCGAGTCGGCATGGTGACTTTATTTTTACATGAAGGCCAACCAGGACATCATTTACATGCGGCGTTGTTGAAGGAAATTGATTTACCCAAGTTCCGTAAATTCAATACCGAAAATCTCAACAGTGCTGCATTTACTGAAGGTTGGGCTTTGTATTCAGAAACACTGGGACATGAGCTGGGGCTTTACGACAATCCAGAATATTACTTCGGCCATTTAAACGATGAGCTGATGCGTGCTGTGCGTCTAGTCGTCGATACAGGTATACATGCCAAAGGCTGGACGCGTGAGGCGGCAATCGCCTACATGCAAAAGAATCTGGGCTACAACGAAGCAAGAGCAAAAAATCAAATCGAGCGCTACATGGTCTTGCCAGGGCAAGCACTCAGCTACAAGATAGGCGCGCGTAAAATTCTTGAATTACGAGCACGCGCGCAGCAAGCTTTAGGCCCACAATTTAGCTTACCAAAATTCCATGAAATCGTGATCGGTGACGGTACGCTACCTATGCCTATCTTAGAAGCACAAGTTGAAAAGTGGATAGCAAGAGGCAAGTAAATTAATTGTGGTGATTGAATAATCAACGTTTCTATCCGAAGATCAATGAGAATACGCGAGCAATCACGTATTCCGCTGAGGAAGACTAGGAATCTATGAAGCAAAACCTGAATCGACTGCTGAGCTATTGTTTACTATTGTTGCCACTGACAAGCTCAGCGGCAGAGATCAAAATTGCGTTTGCGACCGATAGGCCGCCATATTGTTTTCGCAAAGACAATATCGATCAGGGCATAGAGATTGATTTATTACGTCGCATTATGTCCTTGCATGGTCATACGATCAAAATTATCACCATCCCGAAAATAAGACTGATCAAAGCCGTCAAGGACAAAGAAGTCGATGCTTCAGCGACGGTTCAGGATAATGAAGACCGATCCCTCCACTTCTCTGATCCCTATCTAGAATTTCAAAATGTCGTCATCAGCAAAAGCTCGCAAGCCATTGAACTTAGTGCGATGCAAGACTTAGCAAAGTACAGCTTCATTATCTGGCAGGATGGTTGGAGAAATCTTGGCGCGGAATTTGCAGCTAGTTATCGACCGGATGCCAATGGAAAGTTTCCTAAAAACTATAATCAAGCATTCAATCAACTAAGCCAAAACAAAATGTTCTGGGCAAATCGTGTGCAATTGATCATCATCGACAAGACGATTTTTG
>JAYVHZ010000163.1:0-6088 GCA_043770645.1 Undibacterium sp.
CGATAAAACTAGACGCGAAAACGAGCATTCCAACGATAACGAAAAAGACCTATCCGATTTTATTCGTCACCCAAGTACCCACACCACACGACTTCAATACCCGTTTATCTGCTTTCGCCAATCATCGCACTACTGTCAGCGATGTACCTCGTGGTGGGGATTTAATGTTGCGCTATCCAGATGGAAGCATCAGAAATCTAACGCAAGAAGCAGGCTTAGGTATGCTCGGAATGCAAGGAGAAAAAGCGATTGCCGTACGAGAACCCTCGATGCACCCTAGTGGAAAAAAAGCCCTAATAAGTCTATTGCTAGGTTCACCCAAGAAAGATCAGCGTACAAATCCCTATCGTTGGCAAATCTATGAAGTGACAGGTTTTGAAAAAAACGAACGAGTAAATTTCACCAAACTCACAAAGCAAGACGCGCGCTTTAACAATCTCTCGCCGATTTACGCAGACGACGATAGCGTTATCTTTACGTCTGACCGCCCACGCAATGGTGAACTACATTTGTATCCACAACTCGATGAATATGAAGCGACCCCAAGCATCTCTGGCATTTGGAAACTAAATCTGGTCAAGGGAACATTGCAACTTTTGAGTCACACGCCCAGCGGCGCATTTAACCCAATAATTGACAGTTTTGGTCGAATCATCTTCACGCGCTGGGATCACTTACAACAGGATCAATTGGCAGATAGAGATCGTGATGCCAGTAGAAATGGCGTCAACTTACCTTTCAAGTCCTTTAATTTTTCGGATGAATCAGCCAAGGCTCAGCGATTAAACGATCGCACAGAAATCTTTCCTGAGTCGCGAGTCGGCGGTTATGGCGCTTTTGGTAATGTCAGCCCCTTCCGCAGTAATTTCTTCACGCTCTGGCAAATTGACCAAGACGGTGCCAATGAAGAGACAGTCAATCACATTGGACAGCATGAACTCACATTTGGTTTTGCCACACCTAGTTTTAGCGATGACAAGAGTCTCAGCAGGCGAACCAACGAGGCATTTTATGCCAATCGACTAGCATTGCGTCGTGAAGGTGGCATCTTTCATCTGCGCGAAGATCCCTTAGAACCGGGGACATTTTTCGGCATCAATGCACGTGAATCTGCCTCATTCACAACCGATAGCATCGTCAAGATTTCCGCAAAACCAGGACTAAATCCTGAGCAAATGCGAGTGATCGCTGTTACCAAAATCGACAAAAGTGACAATCTCCAAGATGGCCGCTATCGCAATCCTTTGCCACTTTCTGACGGTAGTTTGATTGCCAGTCACACCACCCATCAACTACCACCCGAAGCCGAGACCAGTCTGCAAAATCTCCGCTTACAGCTTTTGGAAATAGATCCAAAAACAGGTTTTTACACTGCCAAACGTGCACTGACCGACGGCTTCAAGAAGAAATTGAGCTGGTGGGATGGCGACAGATTAATTCATTTCGACGACTTTTTATGGGAATTAGAAGCAGTTGAACTCAAACCCCGCCAAGTCAATGCGATGCCAGTTCTGGCCTTAGAGTCACCAGAGCAAGCGATCTTCAACAAAGAACAGATTAATGAATCAGCTTTCCGGCAATGGCTTACAGAACAAAACTTAGCGCTCATCATCACCCGCAATCAAACAAGTCGCGACCGCGCCGAACAACAACAGCCATTTAATTTACGAGTTCCAAATGGCGTAAGCACTTTGTCGCCAGCAGCAGCGACAGGGATTGTTTACGAGATTCAGCATTTTCAAATCTTGCAGGCAGAACAAATCCGCGCCTACGCAGATCGGCCGGGTCGCCGCAATCTCGCGCAGACCATTAGCGATTTTCATCCTTTAAATAGCCAAACAAGTCGACAAACAACGGCGACGCCAAGCAGCGTGCTTATTGCCAAAGACGGTTCCACCGCCGCTTTGGTACCCGCAGCGCGCGCCCTCACCTGGCAAAGCACCGACGCGCAAGGAAATCCCGTAGTACGTGAGCGCAACTGGGTCACTTTCAAGGCTGGTGAAATTCGGGTATGCGCGAGTTGCCATGGAGTCAATCACCGCGATCAGGCTGGCTTTCCCGCGCCAATCAATCAACCGGAAGCCTTACGCGAACTACTTACTCGTTGGAAAAAAACCTATCAACTACCTGCATCTGCAAGCAAATAACATTCAACATCACGCAAACCTAGCAAAAACGCACTCCCAATATCCGGCATAAACAAAAAAATAAAAATTGGCTCAAAGTTGCATTGCAAAAACGGACAAATTCAGCGTCTTTAGTAGCTAAAAGCCTTTATAATCAAGGGTTTTTGCCAAGCTGCTTTCTTGTTTTGTAGAAACATCCAAGAGCATGGCAACTTATTTTGCAATTAACTTAAGAATTTTCGACCTATGAAGGTTTTTCGTGGACTCCCAAATGCCGCCGCCCGCGCACCCTGCGCCTTGGCTATCGGCAATTTTGATGGCGTACATCTTGGACATCAAGCGCTCTTGTCCAATTTGCGCGCAGCCGCGACCCGTCTGAATATTGAAGCGGCGGTGATGAGCTTTGAACCGCATCCGCGTGCATTTTTTGCCCAAATGCTTGGCGACATAGCCAAAGCACCAAGTCGCATTGCCAATCTGCGAGACAACTTATCGGCGCTTGATCACGCAGGAATTGATCGCGTCATCGTCGAACATTTCAATGCCCACTTTGCTGCACTGAGTCCCGAAGAATTTATCCAAAAAATTTTGGTCGATGGTCTACACGTCAAACTGGTCATGATTGGTGATGATTTTCGCTTTGGCGCGAAACGTGCTGGCGATATCAACACCTTAAAAGAAGCGGGAAAACGCTTGGGATTTGAAGTACAAACTCTCAACACCATAGCGCGCAATGGCGAACGCATTTCCTCGTCCGCAGTGCGTGCCGCTTTGGCCGCTGGCGATTTTGAGGAAACACAGCATTTACTTGGTCGCTCCTATCAAATTTCTGGTCATGTCGTACATGGTCAAAAACTGGGACGCACCTTGGGGTTTCCCACCTTGAATTTACGCATCGCCCATCACAAACCAGCCGTCATGGGGATTTTCGTCGTGCAAGTGCATGGTTTAAGCGAACAGCCGTTGCCTGCCGTTGCCAGCATGGGCGTACGCCCTACGGTCGATGATAGTGGTCGTGTTTTACTCGAAACGCACATCCTCGATCAACATGTCGATGCCTATGGCAAAGTGATACAGGTTGAGTTTTTGCAGAAGCTGCGCGACGAGGAAAAGTATTTCGATTTACCGACCTTAACCGCCGCCATTAACCGCGATGCAGATCAAGCGCGTAGCTACTTTCAACAGCGAGTCGGCTCAGCAACTGACCGAATTTGAAGAACGCTCGGCAAGTTCATAAAAAATATAGGGTGAAAAACTAAAAGACATCCCCGCAGAGGCGCAGAGGACGCAGAGAAATCCCTCAGAAAAAACTCAGCAACTTGTATCAATGAGCTGCACCTCTGCGGCAAAGCATTTGACCTTCATCCAAAGAATTCCAAAATTTAATTTAACCGAAGAAAACTATGTCTAACGAAAAGCAAGCAAAAAAAGACGGCGGCAAGCCGGCTAGCAAGTATCCAGTCAACATGACGGAAACGCCCTTCCCTATGCGCGGCGATCTCGCTAAGCGTGAACCACAATGGGTCAAGAGCTGGCAAGAAAAGAAAATCTACGAACGCGTACGCAAAGCCGCCAAAGGCCGCCCACAATTTATCTTGCATGATGGTCCTCCTTATGCGAACGGTGACATCCACATCGGTCACGCCGTCAACAAAGTATTGAAAGACATGATCATCAAAGCGCGTACCATGGCTGGCTTTGATGCGCCTTACGTGCCAGGCTGGGATTGCCACGGCATGCCGATCGAAATCCAAATCGAAAAATTGCACGGCAAAAATTTACCTGTCGCTGAAGTCCAAGAAAAAGCCCGCGCTTACGCCGAAGTACAAATCGAGCGCCAAAAAGCCGACTTTATCCGTTTGGGTGTGTTGGGCGAATGGGACAATCCTTACAAAACCATGGCATTCGGTAACGAAGCCGATGAAATCCGCGCGCTCGGCAAGCTCTTCGAAAAAGGTTATGTCTACCGTGGCTTAAAGCCAGTGAACTGGTGTTTCGATTGCGGCTCTGCCTTGGCAGAAGCAGAAGTTGAATATGAAAACAAACGCGATCCGTCTATCGATGTCGGATTCCCATTTGCTGAAAACGATAAGTTGGCAAAAGCGTTTGGTTTAGACCAACTGCCGCTGGAAAAAGGCTACTGCGTGATCTGGACCACCACTCCGTGGACCATCCCATCGAATCAAGCTCTGAACATGCATCCAGAGATCACTTACGCCTTAATCAAAACCGAGCGTGACGGTGAGCCTTGCCTGATTTTGATGGCAAAAGACTTGATCGAAACCGCCTTCACCAACTGGGGCATGCAAGCCGAAATCATCGCAACTTGCCTCGGTGAAGCGCTGTCTGAAATCAAGTTCAAACATCCATTAGCAGCGATGCATGAAGGCTATGATCGTTTTTCACCTGTGTACTTGGGCGACTACGTCAGCACAGAAACTGGTACTGGCGTGGTTCACTCTGCACCTTCATACGGTATCGAAGATTTCCAGTCCTGCAAAGCGCATGGCATGAAAGATGACGACATGCTGAACCCAGTGATGGGTGATGGCCGTTACGCATCTTGGTTGCCATTCTTCGCAGGCATGACGATTTGGGAAGCCTCCAAACCGATCTGCGATAAATTGCGTGAAGCGGGCACTTTGTTTTCACTGAAAATGTTCGACCACAGCTACATGCATTGCTGGCGTCATAAAACACCGATCATCTATCGTGCTACCTCCCAATGGTTTGCCAGCATGGACAACACGCCAGCCGATGGTGGTGCCAGCTTGCGCGAAACCGCATTGAAAGCAATTGACGAAACTGCCTTCTTCCCAGCTTGGGGCAAAGCGCGTTTGCACGGCATGATCGCGAATCGTCCTGACTGGACTTTGTCACGTCAGCGTCAATGGGGCGTGCCGATGGCATTTTTCCTGAACAAAGAAACTGGCCAAATTCATCCGCGCACAACAGAGTTATTAGAGGAAGTCGCCAAACGTGTTGAAGCCGAAGGCATCGAAGCCTGGCAAAAAATCACTGTAGAAGAAATGCTCGGTGATGAAGCGCCATTGTATGAAAAAAATCGCGATACGCTAGACGTGTGGTTCGATTCTGGTACGACGCATTTCACGGTCTTGCGCGGCTCACACAAAGCGCAATCAGCCTACCCTGCTGATCTGTATTTAGAAGGTTCAGATCAACATCGCGGCTGGTTCCATTCGTCGTTGTTGACAGCTTCCATGCTCGATGGTCATGCACCTTACAAAGCTTTGCTCACGCACGGTTTCGTGGTCGATGGCGAAGGCAAAAAAATGTCCAAGTCTTTGGGCAATACCTTAGCGCCGCAAAAGATTTTCGATACATTAGGTGCGGACATCTTGCGCTTATGGGTGGCGTCATCTGACTATTCTGGCGAAATCTCTATCTCTGACGAAATCTTAAAACGCGTGACAGAATCGTATCGCCGCATGCGCAATACTCTGCGCTTCTTGTTGGCAAACACCTCGGATTTTGATTTCAGCAAAGATGCGGTTGCCGTTAATGATTTGATGGAAATTGATCAATACGCGATTGCGCACACTGCAGCTTTGCAAAAAGAAGTATTAGCACATTACGAGGCATATGAGTTCCACCCTGTCGTCGCTAAATTACAATCCTTCTGCTCAGAAGATCTCGGTGGTTTCTACCTCGATATTTTGAAAGACCGCTTGTACACTAGCGGCACGACATCATTCGCACGCCGTTCTGCACAAACAGCGATCTGGCACATCACACAAAGCTTGTTGCGCTTGATGGCACCAACCTTGTCGTTCACAGCAGAAGAAGCTTGGCAAAGTTTTGCGAGTGTAGAAGCCTTCGCCGGCAGCGACGAAACCATCTTCACACAAACTTATTACGAGTTGCCAACGATTGCGATTAGCGAAGCCTTGGAAGCGAAGTATGCAAGCTTGCGTGCGGTGCGTGCCGATGTAACGAAACAG
>JAYVHZ010000164.1:0-5201 GCA_043770645.1 Undibacterium sp.
CTCGCCATGCATGATTTAGAAATCCGTGGTGCAGGTGAAGTCTTGGGCGACAATCAATCAGGTGAAATGCACGAGATCGGCTTCCAAATGTATTCAGACATGTTGAGCGAAGCCGTACGTAGCCTAAAGAATGGCAAAGAACCAGATCTCGCAGCACCGCTTTCTACTACCACTGAAATTAATCTACACATCCCTGCTCTCTTACCCAGCGATTTTTGTGGCGATGTTCATGAGCGTTTATCGATCTATAAACGCCTGGCAAATTGCAACAAGCTTGATGCCATTGATGATTTACAAGAAGAGATGATCGATCGTTTTGGTAAACTACCAGAGCCGGTCAAATCACTCTTAGAAACACACCGTTTGCGCGTGGCCGCTAAGCCGCTGGGCATTATCAAGATTGATGCACACAGTGAAGCCGCAACACTGCAATTTGAACCACAACCACCAATTGATGCGATGCGCATTATCGAATTGGTTCAGAAAAACAAACACATCAAACTAAACGGACAAGATAAGTTACGTATCAGCGCTAACATGCCCGATCTGGCAGCACGTGTCGCCCAGATTAAGAGCACGATGAAAGCGCTGCACTAATCTACAGTCACACCATCTTTATACAAAAAATGAATCTGATCATCCAAGGCCTACACACCGTCTTACCCCAACAAGCGGCAACTATTCAAAGCATCGCACAGATGTCTGGCGCGCAGAAAATCGTACCGATTAACGCCAAAGCCGTACGCTTAGAAAACCTGCAATGCGACGCCAAAATCCTGCAAGCAATTCAGGAGCTATGCTTGCAAGAGCAGCTCGACGTTTATCACGGACAAGCACACCAACTCAGTGACTTTAAGCTGGTCGCCATGGACATGGATTCCACCTTAATCACCATAGAATGCATAGATGAAATCGCCGATATGCAGGGTCTAAAACCGCAAGTCGCAGAGATTACTGAAGCGGCGATGCGTGGCGAAATTGAATTTCAAGAGAGCTTGATCCGTCGTGTTGGCTTACTCAAAGGATTAGAAGCATCCGCCCTACAACGAGTCTACGATCAACGCCTACAGTTATCCTTGGGCGCTGAAAATATGCTAAAGCAAGTACAGCAGGCAGGCTTAAAAACTTTGTTGGTCTCAGGCGGTTTTACCTTCTTTACCGACAGAATGAAATCGCGCTTAAATCTCGACTACAGCCATGCCAACGTGCTCGAAATCATCGATGACAAACTAACAGGCAGAGTCATTGGCACCATCGTTGATGCCGATGAAAAAAAACGCACGGTCGAAAAAATTTGCGTAGAACTTGGTATCAGCCCACAACAAGCGATCGTCATGGGTGACGGCGCGAATGATTTGAAGATGATGGGGATTTCAGGCTTGTCAGTCGCATTCCGTGCTAAGCCAGTGGTGCGCGCTCAGGCTAGCGTGGCTTTGAACTTTGTTGGTTTGGATGGAGTTTTGAATTTGCTTTAAAAGTTGCACTTCCAAAAAATAAGCCGGATGACGATATATCATCCGGCATAAATCCCTACATTTAGGGCGGGAGAAAATGATTCGAAACATGAATCCATTATTTACTTCGAATAAACCACGCTGGAAATTTATTCGAATTTAAAATCTTAAAAATTCCAGAGAGAAAATGTTATAGGCTTCAAAACTAATGTGTGATGCTAGCTAAGCCTCAACCAATACAATCTAAGCAATCAATATTATTCACCATTCTACCAAGCCAAAAGTCGTGATTTCATGCGGATAGAATTAGCAATCAAGTGAAACTCCTCTTGATTTTTTGCGTAATCTTCTTCAAAACACCAAGTCGTCAAATACAGAATCTTTTTTTCTACACGTATTTGTGTAGACAGATAATGCAATGGCGCAGAATGCTTATCTCGCCCGCGATATTCAACTTGAAAACCATCCAAATTTTGAAACTTTGTTTCTTTAATCCTGGTAATGTCGGAATAGACCAATTCATCACGCATACGGCGATACATAGAATCTCGACTGTCAGACCAAATTAAAAATGGATTCGCGTCATAGACACTTATAAATAACGCAGCCCTGCCCTCCCGATTTTTGGCAAAAACCTGATACAAAGGAGACGGCGATACATTAGCCTCCCATTTACTATACGAGTCAAACTCGAAGAGATGGCGTGTGTTGAGAAGTGTCGCCTGAAATACTTCTCTTGGAAAATTCTCAGATTTCTCTACGCCGTCTCTAGCGTCAACAGCACGTACCGCTCGCCGTTTTACACTAGACTCCTCTGATCGATAAGCAAACTTTGTATCAATCGGCGGATCGTATTCATCAAAACCATTTGCATACACCGTTCGCAGACATACTGTTTTCGCGTCATGCACTTTCTTATCAGACAAAAATAGTTTGTCGTTTGAAGAGGCTTGGGCAATACCAAAGTTCCAAGGACCACAATCAGGGTCGATTATTTTAGGTTTAAAGCCAGTGCATGCATTTAGAAGGCATATCGCGCAAACAATCATACTGACTTGACTCATTATTCTTTTCAAAAGTAACTCCAATCACAAATCTTCCCCATGAACGCTGGATACCTGGAATTTGTGGTATCCAGTCAACTTAATTCGACTCAATCCAATTTCCAAACATAGTCAACCCTTGTTATCGTTGGCTGCGGCTTGCCATTTAGCGTTCCAGGCTTTGCTGTGCATTTTCCCGATAGAAGCTGATTTTTCACGGCATCATCAAGCAACTCATGACCGCTGGATTTAAAAATATCGACAGCATCGATACGCCCATTGGCCGAGAAATGAACTTCTAGTCTCGACACTCCTTGCAATTCAGCACGCAAGGCTTTACGGGGATATTCTGGAGCACAGCCTTTTTTCATAAAATTAATCCGAGCTGCGACAATCACATCCTTACTAGCCCCTCCCTTGCTCTTTGAAGTATTTGAATCTATCGCGGAAGGCAAAATCTGATCATTTGGCAAATCATCCTCCATTTCTGACTTAGCCAGTTCCAAACCAAATTCATTTTTCTCTGCTAGTGTTACAACTTGATTTTGTGCATTTACTTGCTTGGTTTGAGACAATTTAGGTAATGCCGCATTGGCAGCAAAACCAACACAAACACTTGCGATCCCAACTACTGTCACCGCGGTTTTCCAATTGATACTTTTTGCTTCTGGACGCACTAACCGTTTAATTCTCAACATAAGATTTCCTCCATGTGCCGCTTGGGCGAGTTGAGGGGTGGTGAATTGGATGTATTCCAATTCTTGTAATGCAAGTGCTAGACGCCGCGGTTCGCCGAGCATACTTGCCGCTAAATCATCCGCAATGTTCTCGCGTTCAGTACGGATTTTTTTGGAAATCCACCATACAGCTGGGTGGAAAAACAAAACCATTTCGATCAAGTTTTGAATAAAGTTGACGACATAATCGAAGCGCGAAATATGCGCCAATTCGTGGGCGATCAATGCCTCTAAATAGCTTGGCGTCATGCCAGTAATAAGAGACGCAGGAATCAAGATCATTGGTCGAATCCAACCTATGGTGATCGGACTCTCTAGATCGTTGACGATACGCACGAGGACAGGCTTGGCGATCTGAAAATTTGCGGCCAACTGATCGGTTTTCTGCTGCCAATAAGGGTTGCTGACACCACGGTTTCCATTGCTGTACGATTGCAACCAGAAAACGCCAAGCAATAGTCGTAAGCCGAGTATGGCAACCACAGTCGCCCATGTGATGACGATGAAAACTATGTGCATCTGAAACCAAATCTGCGTTTGTTCGATCCAACCTAATGCAGCTTTAGATTCAATGAAGCTACTGGAGCTTACCTGAGAGCCAATGAATTCTTTTGTCGTTTGTAAGCTTTGTAGTAGTTCCCAAATCGGCACCAAAAGACATAGTACGAGACTGAGGCAGCCGATCAAATAACGTATTTGCGCTCGAGCGTTACGGCAAATTTGTAGCAAGACCGCTGTACCTAAAGCAATCGCAAGGCCTTGCCAGAGGAAATGAACCAGCGCCCAACCGATGGCATTCGTGATGGTTTGGAAGTCGAGATTCATTTTTCATCTCCATGCAAGAATTTTTGAATTTCTTCGCGCTCTTCATTAGAGACATGGGAGCGCAAAGCTGCGAGCACTAGCGCTTTGGCAGAGCCGGAAAAAGCTTTTTGAATGAGATCTTTGACCAAATTAGTTTGCAGCGTGTCTTGCTCCTCCACCGCCGCGTAAACATGCGCTTTTTGACTTTCATCTCGATGCAATTGCCCTTTGCTATACATGACCTGCAACAGACGCAAGACCGAAGCATAAGCCATGTCCGGGCGCTCTTTGAGTGCGGCTTCATGCACTTGCTTTGCGGTCGCTGGCCCTAAAACCCATAGCAAGCGCATTAACTCCATCTCGGCTGGTGTTGGCTTAGATGGGCTTAATTTATCTGAACTAGTTGGTTTCATTTTGCTCATTTTGCTTGCCCTCAAAGTAGATCGATTAATCTAGATTAAATGATCTAGATCATATTGTCTAGATATTTGTGGAAATTCTTAATTTTATTTTGATTTCATTTTGATTTGTCGTTTTCGTACAAAATTGAAGTGCTTGATTCCACCCTAACCTCAACAAAGCCGTCGTCCGCTTGCAGTACGCAAAGCCATTGACAATTCACATAGGTGCCCGCTCAAGAAAGTTAGCCTAGAAAAGTGTTTGCTCGGGATATAATCGTTTCGAGCAAAACGGTTAAATTTCACAAAGCATGTTGCTGTGCATTTCTTGGGAGTTTTCAGAATGATTGATGTCTATTCTTGGCCGACACCGAATGGTCACAAAATCCACATCATGCTGGAAGAATGTGGTTTGAATTATCGTGCTATCCCGATTGATATCGCCGCTGGCGATCAATTTAGACCCGAGTTTCTTGCGATTTCACCGAACAATAAAATTCCGGCAATCGTCGATGCGGATGGTCCTGAAGGGAAGCCGATTGCGCTGTTCGAATCAGGTGCTATTTTGATCTATCTCGCTGGGAAAACTGGTCGATTCTTAGGTCAAACCGATAGAGAAAAATATCAAACCTTGCAATGGCTAATGTTTCAGGTTGGTGGATTTGGACCCATGCTGGGACAAGCCCACCATTTTCGGATTTACGCACCTGAAAAAATTGATTACGCCTATGATCGTTACACCAATGAAGCAAAGCGCCTGTACCA
>JAYVHZ010000165.1:0-2288 GCA_043770645.1 Undibacterium sp.
CACCAATGAACCCGCCACGCAGATATGTCGGAAAAGCGTGGTGTATAACGACCAGTAGAACAGCAAAAGCACGAAGGCCGTCGATATCAGGCCGGTAACTGGGATGCGCCATCACGCGCGGAGCAGAAAATGTGTTCAAGTGATCGGCTGCATAATTAAATGCATAGAGAAAATAAATATCTTAATTTTTTCGCATCCAAAGCCATCGATATTACCATTTGAATGCGGATTCTCATGTGTAATCAAGTTCAACCCGTAATCGATGACAACTCTAGGGAATAGAAGACAATAACGCCATGTTTTTGAAAATATTTGGTAATCAAACAAGTTTATCGCACCGTACAGTTAAATTCACTAGAAAAGACTTCGAGAGTAACGATTCCATTGGTATTAATCCAAATTGGGTGCTAATTTTGAGTAGCATTTGGCTGGCAACTTTGGGTAATTTGGCACTCTGGCAAGAGCTGATTCGATTGCCGGAGATGAACGATATGCGAGCCTTTTGGTTTGGCTTGTCATTTGCGATCTTACTATTTGCTTTAATGTGCATTGTGTTCAGCTTGGTATGTTGGCGCTGGACGCTAAAGCCCGTCATTTCATTGTTTTTAGTCGCGACTGCATTGGGTGGCTACTTCATGCTCACCTACGGCGTAGTGATTGACAGCACCATGATCGTAAACGTGTTGCAAACAGATTTGCGAGAGTCGCGTGACTTAATCAGCTGGAAGATGGTAGCCACTTTGGTGGTGTTTGCGCTGATACCGATGACTCTGCTATGGCGAGTTAATGTCAAACGGCTAAGTGTTTTGCGTCAAATCACACAAAACGCGGTGTTATTGCTGTGCGGTATTGTTTTAGCACTTATGGCTGTGCTTCCAAATTATCAAGATTTTGCATCTACGATGCGAAACCACATACAACTAAGGTATTTAATTAATCCGCTAAATTCGTTTTACGCTTTGGGGGCAGCATTTAGTGAACCGATGCAATACGGAATCGCAGCTGTGGTACCAATTGGTTTAGATGTCAAATTGGGGCCTTCTCATTACATCCAGCCCAAAGCGCCGTTGCTCATTTTGGTGGTTGGCGAAACGGCGCGAAGCGGAAATTTTGGCATCAACGGCTATAAAAAAGATACTACTCCTAATTTGAGTCTACTCAAGAAAAATAGCGACAATACCGGCTCTTTGACCAGTTTCAACAATGTTTGGGCTTGCGGTACCAGTACAGCAACAGCTTTGCCTTGTATGTTTTCGCATTTGGACAGGCTGGCTTATGAAGACAGTCAAAAAAATCTAGAAAATTTAGTCGACGTGTTGCAGCGCGCAGGCCTGGCAGTGATCTGGCTTGAAAATCAATCTGGATGCAAAGGCGTGTGCGATCGTATTTATCGGGTTTCCACAGGAAAACTCTCTGATCCAACTTATTGCGCTACAGGCGAATGTTTTGATGAGATCATGCTGAACAAACTGGAAGAGCGTTTCATTGAGTTTCCACCAGAAAAGTTAGACAGAGGAACAGTAGTCATCATGCACCAAATGGGAAGCCATGGCCCGGCGTATTACAAACGTGCACCCGAAGCCATTAAAAAATTCAGACCAGAATGCAGCACCAATGTTTTGCAAGACTGTACCCGTGAGCAGGTTACAAATGCCTACGACAATACTATACTCTACACGGATTATTTCTTAAACGCGGTGGTGAAGTTTCTCAAAGACAAAGAACCACACGTACAAACAGCTATGGTTTATGTTGCCGACCACGGCGAGTCACTTGGTGAGAACAATGTCTATTTGCATGGTCTCCCCTACGCAATTGCACCCGATGTTCAAAAAAAGGTGCCTTGGATCAATTGGCTTTCTAACGACTTTTTGCAGCGCAATGGCATCAACGCCGAATGCCTTGCTTTGAAAAAAAATAGCTCGCTTTCGCATGACAACTACTTCCATTCAGTCATAGGCTTGCTTGATCTTAAAACAGCTGTTTATAAGCCAGAACTTGATGTCTATGCCTCGTGCTCAACAAAGCAACCCTAGCTGTATCTTTCAGTTAGTTCGGCGTTGACACATTATTGCGAAGCAATAGCCGTTAGCCGGGTTATCGACAAGTTGCAAGCCATCGTAGTAGTCTTTGACTGTGATGCGTTGGTTTGCAACGACATTTGGCATCTCCAAAATGCCCCATTGTTGCTTGATTTCAAAACCTGCGTCTTTGAGCAAGCCTGCTAACGCCTCAGGCGTGTACTCGCGCTTATGATCCGGGTCGATATAGCGGTCTTCACCTGTTTC
>JAYVHZ010000166.1:0-9839 GCA_043770645.1 Undibacterium sp.
GACAGGCTTCTTCTATCCAGTCGTGCCTATGGGGCAAGCGCGTGTGCGAGTGCAGTTATCTGCTGCACATACTAAAGAACAATTAGAAACAGCCCTTGCTGCGTTTGCGCAGACTGGTCGTGAATTGGGTTTGATTAAGTAAAGAATAAAGTGCTTTAGCCGCAGAGGCGCGGAGTACGCAGAGTTGATTTGTACAAAACTTACTCTGTGATCTCTGCGCCTCTGCGGCAAAAAAATAGAGCAACAACAGTCAATTGCATAGTAAGGAAAGAAAATGGAACGTATTTTAGTCATCGGTGCTAACGGTCAAATTGGTAGCGAATTGGTCGATGCTTTAGCTGCAAAGCATGGCGCGGAAAACGTGATTGCCGCCGACATTAGTCCTACGAGCTTGTACGGCGCAAAAATCTACGAAGTGGTCGATGTATTGAATACTGAACGTCTGGCAGAAATTCACGAACAGTATGAAATCACGCAGGTCTACCAACTCGCAGCTTTGTTGTCCGCCACTGGTGAAAAAGCACCATTGAAAGCTTGGACATTGAACATGGATGGTTTGCTGAACATCCTGGAGTTGGCACGTATTCGCGGCGAAGCTGGCAAACCTTTGAAAGTTTTCTGGCCATCTTCGATCGCTGCTTTTGGCCCGAATACCGAGGCAGTCAACACGCCGCAATACACAGTGATGGATCCAAACACCATTTATGGCATCAGCAAGTTAGCTGGGGAACGTCTGTGTGAATACTACTTCCAGAAATACAATGTGGATGTTCGCAGCATCCGCTACCCTGGCATCATCAGCTACAAGTCCCCTCCAGGTGGCGGCACAACTGACTATGCGATTGCGATTTTCCATTCTGCATTAAAGGGCGAAACCTATTCATGCTTCTTGGAAGCGCAGCAATCCCTACCAATGATTTACATGCCCGATGCGATTCGTGCCACCATCAGTTTGATGGAAGCGCCGGTCGAGAATATCAAAATTCGCTCTTCGTATAACGTCAGTGGGATGAGCTTTAACCCACAAGAACTCACAAGTGAAATTACTAAAAACTTACCAAACTTTCAGGTACACTACGACCCGGATAGTCGCCAGGCCATCGCTGCAAGTTGGCCTCAAAGTTTGAATGATGAGGCTGCTTACCAAGATTGGGGTTGGAGGGCGGAAATTGATCTCCCTGCGTTGGTAACCGACATGCTGAAAAACGTAAAAGTCGCCAGCTAATCAGTATGCACATATTCTGATTCAGAGATCGTTTCATCAGCAAAACATTTTTCACTGTGGTCTCGAATTAAGGAATATTGGCATGGATATGCGTGTGTTTGATCTGTTTAAAATTGGTGTTGGTCCTTCTAGCTCTCATACAGTTGGACCGATGATTGCGGCACGTCGTTTTTTGCTGGAATGTCCGAATGTAGATCAGACACACAAAGTGCAGGTGGCGTTATATGGCTCGCTGGCATTGACTGGTTTAGGCCATGCCACCGACAAGGCGGTACTACTAGGCTTGATGGGCGAAACACCACAAGACGTCGCTCCTGACACCATCGATGATAAGCTCGCGCAACTGGCGCAATCTGGTGTCATGAATTTACTGGGCAAAGTCAAAGTTGATTTTGATATTCTGGACGATGTACTTTGGTACAAAAAAGAAGTATTGCCTGGGCATCCAAATGGTCTGCGTTTTACGCTCACGCGCAAAGATGGTAGCGTACACAATCAAACTTTTTATTCAACCGGGGGCGGCTTCATCTACACGGAAGAAGAGCTCAACACCAATGCCAGTACCGTGGCGATTCCTGCAGTCAGTGTGCCCTATCCTTTTGGCACCATGGCAGAATTATTGGCGCATGGAAAAACCACAGGACTATCATTAGCAACATTATTGCGTGCGAATGAACTTAGCCATTGCAGCGAAGCAGAACTCGACGCCGGTATGGATAAAATCTGGGCAGTAATGAATTCCTGCATAGAGCGCGGTTTAAAAATCACTGGTGAATTACCCGGCGGATTACACGTACAACGTCGTGCAGCCAAACTCTGGCTAACAGCAAATGAAACGCATAACAGCCTGCCACACGATGGCATGCACAAAGTGAGTTTATATGCGATGGCAGTGAACGAAGAAAATGCCGCTGGAGGACGCGTCGTCACTGCACCGACCAACGGCGCTGCGGGCATTATTCCCGCCATAATTAAATATTACTCGCAAGATTGTCGCCCTAGCGATCCAGTCAAAGGTATACGTGAATTTATGTTGGTTGCTGCTGCGATCGGCATGTTGTGCAAGAAAAATGCCTCGATCTCCGGTGCAGAGATAGGCTGTCAGGGTGAAGTCGGCGTTGCTTGTGCAATGGCCGCAGCGGGCTTAACCGCAGCATTGGGTGGCACGAATGAACAAATCGAATCGGCTGCCGAGATCGGTATCGAACATCATTTAGGAATGACTTGCGATCCTATCGGTGGCTTGGTACAAATTCCATGCATCGAGCGCAATGGCATGGGTGCTGTCAAAGCCATCACCGCCGCTTCATTAGCCTTAAAGAGTGATGGAACTCACCACGTCAGTTTAGATCAAGTCATCGAAACCATGCGTGTAACTGGTTTTGACATGCAAGCCAAATACAAAGAAACATCTCTAGGTGGCTTGGCGATCCATGTGGTCACTGTGAATCACGCCGCTTGCTAACATTTAAGAAGTACCTCTAAAATTTCTCGCATTGACTGCCGCCGTTGGCAGTCATCGATCAAATTAACGCACCAAGGCCTTAATAATTGGCCACTGCCGACGCGAGATCGGTAAGCGTTCGTTGGTATCGCGCACAATCACTTGCCAAGTCTCAAGCCCGCGCTCGGCGTCGTGTTTGTCGTTCTCAATTCCTGCGTCAGTGAATACAGTGGCTTTTTCAACGCCGACAATCGCATCGCGTGCCACTAACGCATTCCTATGTGCCCGCACAAACACGTCGCCTAGTTCAGACTCGATTGAGACCAAAGACTCTTCGGTCAAATGCGCGCGAGTGCGGGTTTGTATCGTCACATATTTTTGTTCCGCCTTTAAGAACAAGACTTCACGAACAGGGATCAACAAGACGCGATTTTTTTCCAATACAGAAAAATTTTGCCGAATTTTCGGTATCGTTTTTAAAGAGTCGATTAACTTTTCTTGTTGAATCTGTGGCGAATTTTGTTGACGAAAATTCTGAATTCTCACAATCGCTTCTTGCAAACGAGTGGCGCGCACAGGTTTTAACAAATAATCCATTGCATGCACTTCAAATGCCTGTAGCGCATACTCATCATAGGCCGTCACAAATACAATCGAAGGCTGTACAGTCAATTGCGCATGGGCGATATGCTGTGCCAATTCTATGCCTGTCATGCCCGGCATCTGTACATCCAACAGAATGATATCGGGCTGTTTATCTACTAAAATGTCCAAAGCAGTTTGTCCATCCGCAGCTTCGGCGATCAATTGGCACGGGCAAGCCTCTTGTATATCAGCTAGCAAAGTCTTCATCCGCTCTCTGGCAGGAGCTTCGTCGTCAACAATTAGAATACGTAGAGAAGTCATAGATAGGCGCGAGGTATGCGGAAATTAAAGGCGTTTAGTTTTTCTGGGGAAACGCTAATTGGACAATAAACTGACCATCGGTTTGTGAGGCCTGTAGTTGAGCCTCAATATCATAAAGCAATGCTAGTCGTTGGCGAATATTATCCAAGGCCATATGATTCCCCTTTGAAAGCTGGGCAAATGGATGATTAGTGTTAATGACCTTAACTTGAATTTTATCCAAGCTTTTTTGTATCGATACATAAATTGTTTCTGGGATTGGACTGGGCTCCACGCCATAGTGAATCGCATTTTCCAGCAATGGCTGTAGTAATAGAGCGGGAACTTTTGTCATGTTTAGCTCACCTTGACTGAGATTTTGAATTTCCCATTGCACATTCAAGCGTTCGCCTAGGCGGATTTTTTCAATAGCCAGATACTGCTTACAGAGCGTGATTTCTTCGCTCATGGTGGTCATATTTCTTGTGTCTCGCATCAAAACACGAAACAAATCGGCCAAATCTTCAAGAGCGGTCTCGGCTCGACGCGGTTCAGTTCGAATTAGGGACAGCACAGCGTTGAGGCTATTGAACAAAAAGTGGGGACGTATTCGCGCTTGTAAAGCTTGCAGGCGTGCCTCACCCAATGCTGGCGAGAATGCCTTAGTTCGCATCTCAAAATAATGTTGAACGCTAAGACCGATGACAAAACAAAACAAGACCGACATGCGCAAATCTAAGTTTGGATAGCTGTAGGAAAACCATTCGAGAGTGCTCATGGGATACACCACAATAAAACAGATGATCGCCGGCAATGTGCCACACACGATTTTTTGCATCCATGCTGACGTGCGCTCGCGCTCAAGCAGACGGCGAAAGCCACATAGAGCCAATAAAGAGACTAGACAAATCAGCTCGACCAACATGGTAGTTTCAATAAAATCTTGAAAATTTTGCCTCAAACCCTGCCCACGTGACAGCAACACCAATAAAACCACAACATTTACCGCGACCAAGACCCGGACCACAATGCCCAAGTTGCAGCAGTCGGGAACTAAAATCTCATTTTTTCCTACTTCGTTTTGTGTAGTCATGAATTTTGAAAGCGAATCAAGCTTAGTATTTTTGATAGTGAGCGTGCGATATCAGAAAGCCACCGAGTAGTCGCGGTATAATCGTGCCTATTTT
Organism: Undibacterium sp.; assembly: GCA_043770645.1. Taxonomy (GTDB): domain Bacteria; phylum Pseudomonadota; class Gammaproteobacteria; order Burkholderiales; family Burkholderiaceae_D; genus Undibacterium. The sequence continues at coordinate 4,742 of JAYVHZ010000166.1, forward strand.
TTACACTGCATAAAGCGCAATCATTACTGCTCGCAAGTGATATAAGCAAGCAATACAAGCAACTAATGCAAGCAATACAAGCAACTAATGCAAGCAGCCAAGACAGGCAACTAAATCGACAAACGAGACGATAAAATCCGAACGGGTGTCTAATCGGCATAGGGACAGGCTTTACCAGACTGTCAAACCAACAATCAATTTTAGTCGTTTTATGCAGCTTTATCATTTATCTTAATTTACAGCCACTATGACATCACAATTTTCCAAAAAAAGCGAGGCTTGGTCAGCCCGCTTCTCTGAACCTGTCTCTGATTTGGTGAAACGCTACACTGCTTCTGTTTTTTTCGATAATCGAATGGCAGCAGTTGATATTCAAGGCTCATTGGCACACGCTGAGATGCTACAAGCGCAAAATATCATTACAGCGCAGGACTATGCTGAGATTCAACGCGGTATGGCGCAAATCAGTGCGGAGATCGCATCAGGTCAATTTACGTGGTTGTTGGATTTAGAAGATGTGCATCTCAACATCGAGAAGCGTTTAACCGAATTGGTCGGTGACGCTGGCAAGCGTCTTCACACAGGCCGTTCACGCAATGATCAAGTGGCGACCGACATCCGCTTGTATATGCGCTCGGCCATCGATAACATCATCGAACTCATAGGCGCTTTCCGGCTTGCCTTACTAGATCTGGCGGAGAAACATAGCGATACAATTCTGCCAGGCTTTACGCACATGCAAGTGGCGCAACCAATTACCTTCGGTCATCATGTTTTGGCCTATGTTGAAATGTTTGGTCGCGATGCCGAGCGCATGGCAGATTGTCGCAAACGCGTGAATCGTTTACCTCTGGGTGCAGCAGCATTGGCTGGTACAACCTTTCCTATTGATCGTCTGCGCGTCGCCCGCACGTTGGGTTTTGACGATGTCTGCCACAATTCTTTAGATGCAGTGTCGGATCGTGATTTTGCGATTGAATTCTGCGCTGCCGCGTCTTTAGTCATGACACATATCTCCCGTATGTCGGAAGAATTGATCATTTGGATGAGTCCACGGGTCGGCTTTATCGATATCGCAGATCGTTTCTGCACTGGGTCTTCCATCATGCCGCAAAAGAAGAACCCGGACGTACCGGAATTAGCGCGCGGCAAAACTGGTCGTGTGAACGGCAATTTGATTGCCTTACTGACTTTGATGAAAGGCCAACCACTCGCCTACAACAAAGACAATCAAGAAGACAAAGAGCCTTTGTTTGATACGGTAGATACTTTAATCGACACCTTGCGTATTTTTGCTGACATGGCTGGTGGCATTACGGTCAAACCTGAAGCGATGCGTGCAGCTGCTTTACAAGGCTATGCAACCGCTACTGATTTGGCTGATTATTTGGTCAAAAAAGGCTTGCCGTTCCGCGACGCACACGAATCAGTCGCCCTCGCCGTGCGCACTTGTGTCGATAAGTCGTGCGACCTCAGCGATATGCCATTGGCGGAGCTACAATCCTTTTCCAGTCTGATCGAAGCGGACGTGTTTGCCGTCTTAACATTAGAAGGCTCAGTGGCAGCACGTGATCATATCGGCGGTACTGCGCCCAATCAGGTTCGATTGGCAATTGCGCGCTTACGTGAACAGTTGACCAAGTAAATCAACGGGATAGATTGACGAGACAATTTGATTTTCTAGTTTGCTGAGAAAGAAGATCTTTGACGCAAACGCGAATTCAATTACCATAACAATCTATTACCAAATAAATAAAAAAATTCATCACGTCTTGTCTGCATTCCTGGCAGCAAGACGTGATGACGTTTTTGAGATCGCAAATTTATTAAAAATAAAATTTAGGGAGACAGCACATGCAATTCTTGCTCTTGCTATCGCGCAAGATAGACCGATTAAATGACCTCATCGGCAGTGCCTCAAGTTGGGCGCTACTAGCAGCAGTTCTTATCTGCACAGGTAATGCTTTCGCGCGCTACACCATCAACGACAGCTCCAACGGTTGGATGGAGATTCAATGGTATTTATTTGCCGCGGTTTTCTTACTTGCAGCGCCCTACACATTACGACGCAATGAACATGTTCGGATTGATGTCATCACTGGGCGCTTTTCAAAACGTACACAAGTATGGATAGACTTATTTGGCTTCATTTTTTTTCTGATGCCGATGGCAGGCTTAATCTTGTATCTAGGCATACCTTATGCTGTTCACGCCTACACACGCCAAGAGATGTCGAGCAATGCGGGTGGTTTGATCGAATGGCCAGCAAAAATCTTGATTCCAATCGGCTTTATGCTGTTAGTGCTTCAAGGTTTATCCGAAATCATTAAGCGCGTCGGCTATTTACGCGGCTTAGTCGACTCCAGCGCATTCGATAAACAGAATAGAACTGCACAAGACGAAATTGATGCAATCAAGCTCGCCAATCAAGACAAGTTGGGCAATCAAGCATTAGGAGAGCAAAAATAATGGAAGCATTTTTGATTGCCAATCTGGCGCCGATTATGTTTGCGACCTTGGTCATTTTTTTATTGTCTGGTTTTCCGGTTGCGTTTTCACTCGCTGCAAATGGTCTCGTCTTTGCACTCATTGGTTTTGAACTTGGCTTGTTAAAACCAGAGCTTTTGCAGGCTTTGCCTAATCGCATTTACGGCATCATGTCCAATGATACTTTGCTGGCAATTCCTTTCTTCACCTTTATGGGGTTGATTCTCGAACGTTCGGGAATGGCCGAGGATTTGCTTGACACTATCGGTCAATTATTTGGCCCACTGCGCGGTGGTGTCGCTTATGCGGTGATTTTTGTTGGTACGCTGTTAGCCGCAACAACAGGTGTCGTGGCGGCATCGGTGATTTCCATGGGTTTGATTTCATTGCCTATCATGCTCAAATATGGATACGACAAGCGAATTGCTTCCGGTGTGATCGCCGCTTCAGGAACTCTAGCGCAAATTATTCCGCCATCGCTGGTTTTGATCGTGATGGCCGATCAATTAGGACGTTCTGTAGGCGATATGTATCAGGCGGCATTTTTACCAGGTCTATTACTGACAGTGATGTACGCCGGCTATATTCTCATGGTGTCTTTTTTCCGTCCAGAATGGGTTCCTGCGCTGCCAGCCGAAGCGCGCAATCTTCGTCAAGCAAATGGCGACAGTGGCGTCGTCTCTTTGCTAGTTTTGATTTTATTGAGCAGTACAGCGGCATTCATTTTCGCAAATTATTACCACACCCGTCACCCAGAAATCGCAGCCGATGCCTTAGGCATTTATTCTGCCAGTGTCGGTTTCGGTATTGCATTTATTCTTGCGCTGATTAATCGACAATTCAAGATAGGCTTATTGTCACGCATGGCAGAGAAAGTCACTTTTGTATTGATCCCTCCCCTCGCATTAATTTTCCTAGTTCTTGGAACGATTTTTTTAGGTATTGCAACACCGACTGAAGGTGGCGGCATGGGTGCTTTTGGTGCCATCGTATTGGCACTCATCAACCGTCGCTTGAATTGGAACCTGACGAAGCAAGCGCTTGATTCAACTTCACGTTTGTCTAGTTTTGTGATGTTTATCTTGATTGGTTCTACGGTTTTTGCGCTGGTGTTTCGTGGAATCAATGGTGACATTTGGGTTGAACATTTATTGACAAGTTTGCCGGGCGGCCAGATGGGCTTTTTGATCGCCGTCAATATCTTGTTTTTTGTACTGGCATTCTTCTTGGATTTTTTTGAACTGGCTTTTATTTTGGTTCCCTTAGTTGCGCCAGTTGCGGAAAAACTGGGCATCAATTTGATTTGGTTTGGCGTTCTTTTAGGCGTGAATATGCAAACCTCGTTTATGCATCCACCCTTCGGCTTCGCCTTATTTTATCTACGCTCAGTCGCACCAAAAATCGTCAGAACCAGCGATATCTATTGGGGCGCAATCCCCTTCGTCATCATACAATTGATTTTGGTCGCCTTGATCATTGCCTTCCCCAAGCTCGTTTCAGTCGATAGCCATGAAACAAAGAAGGAAGAGATACAATTGAATTTGAGCGTTCCAGATGACGAACCACTGACCCTAGAACCTCCACTAGAACCCATGGGCGAAGAACAGAGCGAGACGCAAGCGACTCCTGCGCATACGCTGTGAACGCAATTTTCTTTAGTCCGCCCCTTTTCCGGTAAAGGACGCGGACTTTAAATATCACATTGAAAAAAAACGCTCACAGATGTGAGCGTTTTTTTGAAACTCAAACTTTAGTCAAACATCAACACGAGCCGAATTATTTCAACTTATTACGACTATTGAAGCGTGAAAAGGTATCTTCAGGAAAACTAAACCAAGTAGCCTGATTCTCGCGAAATGCCACCCAATCAGTATAAATTTTCTTAAATTTTGGATTCGTCGCTGCTTCCTCCGTGAAGACTTCTTGCGACGCCTTAAAACAAGCCTCCATCACGGTTTGTGAAAATGGTTTCAATAACACTTTCGCCTTAATCAATCGCGCTAAAGCGGATGGATTGCGAGCATCATATTTGGCTTGCATATTCACATGTGCTTCTAGACTTGCAGTTTCGATTGCTGCTTGATATAACTTGGGCAATTTATCCCATTCTTTTTTGCCAACATAAAACGATAACTGTGCGCCACCTTCCCACCAACCTGGATAATGATAGACCTTGGCAACTTTACTAAAGCCCAGTTTCTCATCATCATAAGGCCCGACCCATTCTGCGGCATCGATCGTCCCCTTCTCCAGAGATGTATAGATTTCGCCGCCGGCAACCTGCACTGGCACCACACCTAACTTCGCCAGCACTTTTCCGGCGAAGCCGCCTACACGAAACTTCAAACCTTTTAAGTCCTCAACGCTTTTAATCTCTTTACGGAACCAACCGCCCATTTGCGTGCCTGTGTTACCACCCAAAAAATTAACTACATTGTGCTCAGCAAAAAATTCGCGCATCAATTTCATGCCATTACCATGTAGCATCCAAGCGGTTTGCTGGCGTGAAGTCAGGCCAAACGGCACTGCGCAATCAAAAGCAAAAGTCGCATCTTTACCATAGTAATAGTAGGAAGCGGTGTGTCCCATTTCCACTGTGCCATCTTTGACC
>JAYVHZ010000167.1:0-12121 GCA_043770645.1 Undibacterium sp.
GGCCAGGATAGTGGTAGCCAGTGCTCAGCATCTGACGTCATTCGTTTTCATCGCTTGGTGCCATGACCACCATGTTGGGAATACAGCGCAGATACGCTAGATCATAATTGCCAGCATGGGTTGCGCCATCCGCACCGACCAAACCTGCGCGATCTAAGGCAAAAGTTACATCCAGATTTTGCAAGGCAATATCGTGAATTAATTGATCATAGCCGCGTTGCAAGAACGTGGAATAAATCGCTAATACCGGTTTCAAACCTTCGGTTGCCATGCCGCCCGCGAAGGTCACGGAATGTTGTTCGGCAATGCCGACATCGTAGTAGCGTTTAGGGAAACGCTGTTCGAATTCCACCATGCCTGAGCCTTCTCGCATGGCGGGAGTAATGCCTATCAGCTTGTCATCAACTGCCGCCATGTCACATAGCCAGTCGCCAAATACTTGGGTATAGGTTTTCTTCGCTGCGGTGGTAGCAGGTTTAATGCCTTCTTCAGGATTAAATTTGCCGGGGCCGTGATACAAAATTGGATCTGCTTCCGCCAGCTTGTAGCCTTGACCTTTTTTGGTGACCACGTGTAAGAATTGTGGGCCTTTTAGATTCTTAATGTTTTGCAGCGTTGGAATCAAGGACTCCAAATCATGACCATCAATTGGACCTATGTAATTAAAGCCAAATTCTTCAAACATTGTGGCAGGGACGATCATGCCTTTTGCATGTTCTTCGAAGCGGCGTGCCAGTTCGAGCATTGGAGAAGGTAAAACAGATTTACCGACATTGCGTGCCGCGGCATAAAATTTACCTGACATCAGGCGCGCCAAATAGCGATTGAGTGCGCCGACCGGTGGCGAGATCGACATATCGTTGTCGTTCAACACCACCAACATATTGATGTCGTCATAGACACCGGCATTATTCATCGCTTCAAATGCCATACCTGCTGTCATCGAGCCATCGCCGATAATAGCGACTGCATGGCGTGACTCGCCTTTGGTGCGTGCAGCTAAGGCCATGCCCAGTGCGGCAGATATGGAAGTTGAAGAATGCGCGGTACCAAAAGTGTCGTATTCACTTTCACTACGGCGTGGAAAACCAGAAATGCCATCTAGTTGACGCAAACTATGCATCTGGTCACGGCGACCAGTCAGGATCTTGTGCGGATACGTCTGGTGACCGACATCCCATACGAGTCTGTCTTCCGGGGTATTGAAAACATAGTGAAGTGCAATCGTCAATTCAACAGTGCCTAGATTGGAGGATAAGTGTCCACCAGTTTTAGACACAGAATTGATCACGTATTCACGCAATTCGTCGGCTAGGGATACCAATTGTGGTCGGCTTAGCTGACGTAAATCGGCAGGGGAATTAATCGTATTAAGTAGTGACATTGTTATGCTTTCCGCTGAACGATAAGATCTGCCAAATCATGCAGATGTTGGGCGGACTCTCCAAAAATAGTCAGCGCTTGGTGGGCATCGTGGCAAAGTTGATCGGCGAGTTGACGTGAGGCTTCTAAACCAAGTAGGGACACGTAAGTCGGTTTGTTGTCGGCAGCATCTTTGCCTGCAGTTTTGCCTAGTGTCACTGAATCCGCGGTCGCATCCAAGACATCGTCAACAACTTGAAAGGCTAGGCCAATCGCACGAGAATATTGGTCTAAGGCTCCGACTTCATTGGCTTCTAAGTGTTTTCCACTCATCGCACCAAGTAGCACGGATGCGCGTAATAACGCACCCGTCTTAAGTCTGTGCATTTGTTCCAGTTCCGGCAAACTCAGTGCAATGCCGACACTAGCCAAATCGATCGCTTGTCCGCCGCACATACCAAGGGAGCCGGATGCTTGTGCCAATAATTGCAACATTGGGAGTTTTTGCTCGGCGCCAGCGGAGGCTTCTGCTAATACTAAGAAAGCTTGCGCTTGCAGTGCATCCCCAACGAGTAGCGCGGTGGCTTCATCGTATTTCTTATGAACGGTAGGTTTGCCACGACGAAGTGCATCATCGTCCATGCAAGGCATGTCATCATGTACCAAAGAATAGGCATGAATCATTTCAACCGCACATGCTGCGCGGCTTAATAATTCACTAGGTGCTGTGAATAATTTGCCAGCTGCAAATACTAATAAGGGACGTACCCGTTTGCCCCCGTCCAGCACAGCATAGGCCATCGCCTCATGCAACGCTTTTGGTGCCAGATCGGGAGAAGGCAAGTAAGTGCTTAGGGTGGCTTCAACATCAGTCTGTATGGATTTCATCCATGCTTGAAAATCCTGGCTCATGCTTGTCCTTCAGCATTGTCGTTATGGTCACTCAATTCAGTGTTGAAAGGTTTGAGCATACCAGCGTCGAGAATCTTGACTTGCTGTTCTACCTTTTCTAATTGAAATGCACAATATTTAATTAATTCTGAGCCACGTTGGTAAGCGGTCACGGAGGCCTCCAAAGGCAGCTGTCCGGTTTCCATTTGCGATACCAATTCGCTCAGTTCTGCCATAGCACTTTCGAACGACGCTGGTGTGGCATTTGGAGGTAATTTCTTTGACATAGATTAGTTTGCAAGGTAGATTGCAGGAGTGGCAAGCAAGGTAGAGCTAGCGTTTCTCAAAACCTTGTATTTTAGAGCAAAGGGACTGTCTGTGTGGAGATATCAGCGTATGTGCTCTGCTTCCGATACATATTATAAAGTCATGATTTGTGCAAAAAAACCGACCATGACCAAAGATTTGCTTAAAAAATGCGCTAAATTGCGTTTCAAACATTTCCATGTGGAAATTAATTGAATATAGTCCTAAGTATCCAAAAGCTTTCATTCGTACCTCTATTCAAGCAAGTGTCTATCTAAGAATATTGGTTCCGCTTAATTTAGCTTGTTAAGTTGTTGAAACTGCCGTAATAGTTGATTCGATGTTTTATCATGCTGGTCCGGGTAATTGCTCATAAGGTTGGTGTTGTAAAAATTCTTTTATGTCGATAAATCAAGTACATCAAAAGCAAGCTGAGGGTAAAGCCAAAGCCGAAGCACCTATTCCAATGGGAAAGCTCGACACTTGGCAAGCCTTGGTGCAACACGCTTTTCAGTTAATTCAACCGCAAATTGATCCATTCTCTGCACGGCTTTCACATGCGATGTTCACGAAATCAGAAGAAGCTAACGATGCCAGAGTAGCGAATTTGTATTTTCATGGTGCGCAATTACTCAAAAATAGTACCTACACCTATTACCACCTTTGTTCGGGTTTGATAGAGAAACTGCTCAAAAGTGAAACGGCGGCTTTGCGTAACCCGGAGAAGAAAGCACCGGTTGCCATGAACGATGTGGCAATGACCCTAGTCTCTTATGAAGAGATGGACTTGAAACTGAGTATCGGTCGAGCCAGTCGTTCATTGGAGCTCAATCATGCCGAAAGCCTGGCTGCGCTGAATATGCGCTTGGCCAGTTTGCTGGGCATAGAAACCCTAAACCTGACACAAAACCCATTTCGTCCCGATATTTTCTTACGCGCCTTGAATGAAGCTTGGTGCGAGTTCAATCCCGAAAAAGAGGCACACGATTTTGTTTTACCTTTACTCAGCGATTTAATTTTTGATTTGACGCCGATTTATCACGGCTTAAATGAATTATTGGTTGAGCGCGGGATCCTGCCTGATTTGCAAGAAACCTATCGTTTAAAACGCAAACAAGCGAGCGCCGAAGCTGCGCGACTTGGCGAAGCGGTAAAAAATGAAGTCACAAAAAAGTTAGAGCAATATTTTTCCGAGCAGTCTGGCGTACCAAGCAATAGTCAAACAGCTACTAGCAACGTAGTAAATAGCCATGGTCAAAGCCATAGCCAAGCGGTGATGCAGTTCACAAACGAAGCCATGGCTGGGCTTCAACCAGTCAATTCTGAATTATTTCAGTATCTCGCTGGCGTGCAAAAAAATATGGCGATACACCAATTGGTCGCCGGCGCTCAGAATGCGGCACGCTTATCCAATTTACGTCAAGACATGCCAAGCATGCTGCATTCCGGCGTCGAAAAACACACATTTGATTTAATGTCACATGTGTTTGATGGCGTACTGAGTAATCAGAATATCGCCGATCCGATTAAAGAATTAATTAGTGTTCTGCAGGTGCCTGTCTTAAAAGCAGCCTTAATTGACAAGGACTTCTTCTTTCAAGATGCACATCCTGCGCGTCGTCTGATCGATTTATTATCTAAATACAGCGCTGAATTAGATCCAGAGAAGGGTGTAGATGATCCCTTGTTTCAGGAAATGCAGCGCAATGTCCTCCGCGTTCAAAAAGAATTTGATCAGCAATTAGATTTGTTCGATGAGGTCGTGACTGATCTTGAAAACTTCATTAGAAAAGAAGAAGCTGCCAGTATTGAGGCTTTGCAAATACCGATCAATCGCGCATTGCAAAGAGAAAAATTTAAGCAAGCAAGTTTAGCCGCGAATAATGATATCTCCACGCGTATCGGTACAGGTGAAGTGGTTTCCTTTGTTGAATCCTTCCTAGAGCATCGCTGGACCAAAGTGCTGACTTTAGCTTATAGCGTGCAAGATCAAAAACCGCACGCCGTCGAAGATGCGATTAAGACCATGGACGATTTGATCTGGAGTATTAAACCGAAGATCACTTTGGCGCAGCGCCAAGATTTGATCAATCGTTTACCTGGTATTTTGGCGCGTCTGAATAAATGGTTGAGCTTGATTAAATGGGAAGACGCCGACCGGGTGCAATTTTTTGCTGATTTGGCTGAGTGTCACGCCTCTATCGTCCGCGCCCCATTAGAATTGTCTCCAGATCGGCAAATGGAAATCGCGGTAGAAGCAGCGAAAATCGCCACTGAGCGCCGTCTAGAAAAACGTGCCAAAGCAGAGGCAGAAGCAAAAGCCAAAGCAGAAGCGGAAGCGGCAGAAAAAGCACATTTGATTAGTGTCGCACTAGAAAAAGCCAAGGCTGAAGCTGAACAGAAAATTAAGGAGCAAGCAGAGGCAAAAGCTGCTGCTTTAGCTGAACAATCAGCGCAAGTCGCAACAACAATCGACTCGACTGGATTAGAGACGATAGACCTCACTAATCCGCCGGTGGTATCAGAGTCAGACCAGAATCTGAACGAAGAAACCTTGCTCGCAAAAATAGAGCAGGCGATTGAAGATGCCGCAACTATTGTGGGCAATCTCGAACGCGGTGTTTGGATCGAGTTTCATAAGCTCGACAACACTTACCAAAAAGTGCGCCTAGCTTGGGTCAGCCCTATGCGCAGTTTATTCATTTTTACTTCCAGTCAAAAAGAAAAATCTTTCTCGGTTGCCGTGGATGAACTCGAGAAAAACTTCCGAGAAGCGCGTGCCAAAGTCATGTCGATTGAGCATGTGGTTGATAAGGCTTTGATGGAAGCGTTGAATCAGCCTAAGCCAATTCAAAGCCATGTTGTTGAAATAATGTAGGGTAAGTGTAGTCAATTTAGGAGAATAATTGGTGTGGCTCTTTCCGTATTTTGCAAACGTAGGTACGGAAACACGAATTACTGATTGAGCAGTATTTTGGCTAGCACTTATTTAAACACTTATTTGCATACTATTTTTCTCGATCTTTTTCAGAAGTTCCTTGTAATTCTTCACTAAACACGATGGTTTATACCCAAACAATTTCTTGGCGCTCACAGCAATCGTAAATTCCCCAGCCCTCCATGTCGACAGCAATCGCGTCGGTAAAATTTTCCGCTATTGTTGTGAACAGCAAGTCGTGACTTGAATTATTCAAGGTCAAACTGAGGATTAACTTATCTTCGTGTTTTGCACAAAAATATGGTTATGCATGTTACGCATAGTTAGATGCAAACAAAGCATTGGAGCGCTGGCAAGCACTTGCCTTAAGATGCGCTGCCTTTGATCAGATCGAGAAAAAGCGATGAGATCAAGTCAGAACAAATGCTAATTCAAGCTTATTTTGAGCCACATTATTCAATACGAATCGAGACTTACCATGTCGAGTAATCACCAAATCCCGTCCTACCTGACCCCACATGCGACTGGCCCATGGAATGTATACCTGGAGCAAATTGACCGCGTCACGCCTTACCTCGGTAACCTGTCACGCTGGGTTGAAACTTTAAAACGCCCTAAGCGTATTTTGATCGTTGATGTGCCTATCGAGCGTGATGATGGCACGATTGCGCATTTCGAAGGTTATCGCGTACAGCACAATACTTCACGTGGCCCGGGTAAGGGTGGGGTACGTTTTCATCAAGATGTGACCTTGTCCGAAGTGATGGCTTTGTCAGCATGGATGACGATTAAAAACTCCGCGGTCAATGTTCCTTACGGTGGTGCTAAAGGCGGTATTCGTGTTGATCCTAAGACTTTGTCACGTGGTGAATTGATGCGTATGACGCGTCGTTACACGTCCGAAATCGGCATCATCATCGGCCCAGATAAAGACATTCCAGCACCGGACGTCAATACCAATGAACAAACCATGGCGTGGATGATGGATACCTATTCCATGAACGAAGGCCGCACTTCGACTGGTGTTGTCACAGGCAAGCCAATTTCCCTCGGTGGTAGCTTAGGCCGTCGTGAAGCAACTGGTCGTGGCGTATTCGTCGTTGGTTGCGAAGCGGCTGCAAAAAAAGGCGTGACGATTGCTGGTGCAAAAATTGCCGTGCAAGGGTTTGGTAACGTCGGTGGTATCGCTGCACGCTTGTTCGCTGAAGCTGGTTCTAAAATCGTTGCGGTACAAGATCACGGCGGCACAATTTTCCATTCGAATGGTTTCGATGTACCGAAGCTGTTAGACCATGTCGCAGCACATGGCAGCGTGGCTGGTTTTGAAGGCATAGAAGCGGTATTACCTAACAATGAATTCTGGTCAGTCAATTGTGACATTATGATCCCAGCTGCATTGGAACAGCAAATTACCGAAGCCAACGCAAATGAGATCAAAGCTAAGATTATTCTTGAAGGCGCAAACGGCCCAACGACTCCAGAAGCCGACGACATTTTGCGTGACCGTGGTGTATTGGTCGTACCAGACGTCATTGCAAATGCCGGTGGCGTGACGGTTTCTTACTTTGAATGGGTACAGGATTTCTCTAGTTATTTCTGGACTGAAGATGAGATCAATAATCGTTTGACGCGCATCATGAAAGAAGCGTTTAGCTCTGTGTGGCAAGTGACCGAAGACAAGAAAGTTTCTTTGCGTACGGCGGCGTTTATTATTGGCTGTACACGCGTACTACAAGCGCGGGAAGTTAGAGGTCTCTACCCCTGATAAATCCGATTTTCGGGCGCTGTGCGTTGTTGCTTGTCCTCGCAATACTCATGTATTGCTGCGGGAAGCGCCTAGCACAGCATCCCGAGAATCGAATTTCTCAACAAAGGAGAATAGATGTCGATAGTAGGGCGCAGCTCCGCTTTGCGCCTTGATCTGCATCCCGAGAATCAAAGTTATCTTGGCTCAAAGTGTTCTTCAAGTTGGATAGGCAAACGTGAGTGGTCGCCGGGTCACCCCCGGCCAGAGGTCGCAGAGTTTAGTCGCTAAAGTTGACAGAGATTTAAAAGCAAATAACACCCCGCACGCACAAACCTCTCAAAGTGTAAAATACCACGGCAAACATTTCCCCACGAAGGAACACCGTGTTCAAGCTGTTAAGTTATATCTTAGTTTTGCTATTCGCAACAGAAGCCAACGCCGCCGACACCCTGGCACGTATCAAAGAACGCAAAACCATCGTCATCGCGCATCGCGAAGCCAGTATTCCTATCTCTTACTTATCCGAAGACAGCAAGCCGATAGGCTATGCGATGGATATTTGTAGCAAAGTCGTCGAGCGCATTAAACGCGAATTAAAGCTGCCCCAATTAACCGTCAGTTATTTATTGGTGAATCCATCGAATCGGTTGTTAGCAATCCAAGAAGGGAAAGCTGATTTTGAATGCGGCACGACTGCCAACACTGCCGAGCGACGCAAACAAATGGCATTTTCCATCCCGTACTTTTTTTCCGCAACGCGCTTATTAACAAGTGCAGAATCAACGATAAAAAACTGGGCAGACCTAACAAAGAAGCGCGTCGTGCTTGTGCGGGGAAGCCTCGCTTTGAGTTTGTTAAGGCAGCAAACGCAATTTACATTCTCAGACTTAAAAATTATTGAAGCTAGCAGCTCGCGCGCTGCATTTGAACTTTTGCAGGAGGCGAAAGCAGATGCTTTTGTTAGTGAGGAAGTGATCTTAGCAGGCTTACGAGCGGGAACAGAATCAACGCAACAATGGAAGATCGTCGGCGACGGCATCGGCATCGAAGCACAAACCATCATGTTCCCTAAAGATGATCCCACTTTGAAAGCATTAATCGACAAAGAAATCGCCAGAATGATGAACGAAGGTGAACTCAGCAAATTTTACGAAAAGTGGTTCATGCAAGCATTGCCGTCGACTGGAGTGAACTACGCTTTGCCTATGAGTTTTTTACTACGGGACAGTCTGCGGTTCCCTTCGGATAAGGTGTCTAATTAACAGAGATCAGGATATGCCCGCCGCACTATTGATAAGAGTTAATCTATTTGTGGGCTTTTCAAGATTTTTGTTGACTGTTATTTACGGCCAATAACTCGCGATTATCGATCTATTTTCGAGCAATTTACCCTAAATACCCATCCATCATAACAAACGCTAATGTCAATATAACCAAGAAAGGCTTAGACGATAAAATTATAATGAACACTTGTCTTTTAGTGTAATAAAATGTTAATCTTTACTCTTAAATCGATACTTTAATAATATGCAAAAGTAACCTCGGAGCTAAAGATGCGTAAATGTAAATCCTTAGGAATGACGCTACTGGAAGTGCTTTTGACTCTCTCTATACTGATGATCTTGTCAAACTTTGCGCTAGGTGCATACACAAGTCTAGTGACCCGCATGCGAGTACATGCAGCGACCAGCGAACTACATTCCGGGCTTTTGTATGCGCGTGCTGAGGCAATCAAACATGGCGGAAATGTAATAATTTGTCGCAGTGTTTCTACTCATGAAAAGTTGCCGAGTTGTGATGGCACGGGTATAGATTCCCAATCAAATTCGGGCTGGGGCGATGGTTGGCTCATCTTTCATGATGCCAATGCGGATGGTGAGGTGTCAGAGTCTGATACTTTATTGGGAGTACAAGGGAAGTTGTTTTCCACACCTGAACAAGGTGCAATTGTTCCTAGTCCAAATCGCAAACTTATAAGATTTAATGCATTCGGGCAAGTGTACGGCACCTTTATGCAATTTGCAGTGCTTGGCTCTAAGACTGGCTCACCTCAGAGTCTGAATCGATATATTTGCATCGCATCAGGTGGACGAGCGAGAGTTGATACCAAATTGTGCAATGGGAAAATCAAATAATAAATGGTGATCAGGGTATCACGACGCCCTCATATCCAACGCGATGTGCCGTTTGTCCGAAAATAATTGCGTGTAAAAATTGCCCCTGTATAGTTGAATCATGATAGGAGTAAAAAATGATAAACCGTGATTATCCAACTATACAGCAGAGAGGCTTGACACTTGTCGAGTTAGTTGTTGTCATCGCCATTACAGGTGTTCTTGCCAGTGTGGCAATCCCGTCTTATCAGAACATGGTCGTCTCGAATCGAATATCTTCGATTGCCTCGGAATTACACGGCAATTTGTTATTGGCTCGCGCAGAAGCCGTAAAACGTGGAAGTAATGTGACAGTTTGCAAGAGCTCAAATCCAGATGATGATCCACCTATCTGTGATCCTGCCCCAAGTGTTGCGGGTAGTAATACAGGTTGGGGTAGTGGTTGGATTATTTTTGCTGATAGAAATGCTAACTGCACAATCGATGATGGTGAGGACAGAGTACGAGTACAGAGTCGAATGTTGTCTAATTCAAAAGAGGGCTCAGTGGTGCCAAGCAATGCGGTTGAATGCATTACATTTGGTAATACAGGTCAAACTTTTAATGCGGTAAATTATCAAATTAGCGCGCCTACCGGTTTCGCGACTTCAGAGCGTGCGGTCTGTGTGGGCGTCGGCGGACGGGCGCGGGTAGGAAAAGCGCCGGCGTGTAATTAAGTAGAGGTAATGATGAAAAAAATAACAAATCAGCGAGGCGCGACACTGATAGAAATCATGGTTTCTATTTTGGTGATGGCGATAGGCCTTCTTGGACTCGCGAGTCTGCAAATCAACGCGATGAAATTTCAAAAGACTTCCAGTCAACGCTCGGAAGCAACTCAGGCTGCAGCGGATTTAGGGGAGCGAATGCGTAGTAATTGGCGAGTGACGACCAAAGACGCCACTGCGCAGACTATGACTGCTGATCGAAATGCCAATCAAGCTAACTATACCTACGCAGAACAATATCTGACTAGTTCGGTCGCATCGCACGTACCACCAAATAATTGCAAAACAGCAAACTGTAATGAATCACAAATTGCCGCGAATGATAAAAAAATATGGGCCGGCGAGCTGCAGCGAAGACTAGTCGGTGGCGCTGGTTTCGTCGTGCCGGTGGCTGGTACGACTTACCCGACATTTATCATTACAGTCATGTGGCGCGAAACAACTTTTGATGAATTAGATCCAAGTTGCCCTGAGGAAGCGAAGGCTCCTGTAGGAGTACGTTGTTATAACCTTAATTACACAATCTAAAATGAAAACGACAATCGCGAAATTCAGCAATCGAATTGGTGGACGGTCCCTCGTCGAGATTATGATTGCGTTGACCATAGGCATGGTGATTTTGTTGGCAGTGACTTCCCTGTTTATTGGTAATCGACAAATGTTCAGGGTCAGTGATGATAAAACTCGGTTGGATGAAGAAGGTCGGCTAGCACTCCACTTGATGGCGACACAAATCCGCATGGCTGGCTATGGAACTTTACTGGGTTCTAAGGCCGACACCGTGGATAAGGACGGCAATGCCATTCCTAGGCTTGACACCAGCGCAAGTGAGGATCAAGCAAATGCGATTCGTGGATGTCGCAATGGCTTCGCTGATCCGGCGGTTGTTGCTTTCACTTGTGCTCCCGGTGTAGGCTCGGATGCGTTTAGCGTATCTCGTGATGTCGATCAATTTTCAACCACAATCGCCAGTGGTGGTCTAATGGCAACGGATTGTTTGGGAGGAAATGTCATAGTGACGGCCTCAAGACAATTGAATATCAGGAAGGAGGATCCAGACGTAGCCCATACGGGGCCTCTCTTTAAAATAGTGAATCGATTTTTTATTAAGAATAATCCTGACACAGGAAATCCAGAATTATATTGCCAAGGTAATGGTGATACGCTCGTTAATGATTTGAAGTTTAAAACCCCGGCGCAACCAATTGCCGAAAATGTCGAAACGATGCGCCTTCTTTATGGTATTTCCACAGATGCATTGCCTGGCAAATCGCGAGCCGACCGTTATGTGACCGCGGATGCGATTGATATTAGTTTGCCTGCGGTTCCGCCAGGAGAGCGGTGGACCAGAGTTGTCTCTGTGAAGGTTTGTATTGTTGTACGATCAGCTAATAATAATGTGGTGACTGCCCCGCAGTCTTATCGTGACTGCGAGGATCAGGCAGTAGTGGCGACCGACCGGCGTTTGCGTGGAGTGTTTTCTACCACGGTCGCGATTCGGAGTCGTACCGTTGGCGCGACATCGATGGGGGGGATATGAGACCAAATTTAAGACATAAACAAGCGGGTTTTGTATTGGCAGTGAGTATGATTTTTTTAATTGTGATGACGATGCTAGCCGTCACCGCGATAAAGAAATCAACTTTGGATGAGAAAATATCCAGCACCTTACGAGCGCAAGATTTGGCCTTCCAAGCTGCCGAAAAGGCACTGCGTTTTTGTGAGCGGCAGATCATGTTAGACATCGCTGTTAAAGAGATCTGTACGATGCGAAATCCTACATTTAGGGTAATTCAAGGAGCTAATGTACCTGCAGCTGACTCCAACAATCCTATGGCTAATTTTCCTATGGAGTGGGCAAATATGGCTAATTGGGCAGACGGTGCTGCGAATGGTGCCACTCGATTAGACGGCGTTGACAAACTTCCGAATGTCGTGAGTCAACCGCAGTGCATGATAGAACGGTGGGAGACGCTCGGTGGTGAGGCTCGTTGGC
>JAYVHZ010000168.1:0-12361 GCA_043770645.1 Undibacterium sp.
CGCTCTCTGCGCCTCTGCGGTTAACTTTTTTTCATTCGTTTAATTCACAATAACTTCATGCGATTGCCCTGTTGCGAACCGCCATCAAGCTAAACCCAAAGCCAGTAAGCAAGCAAGAATCAACATGAGACTTAACAAGCCTAATAGACGGTTTTTGATACCGATTACGTTGCATCCCATAATTTCGGTATTTTGTGCCATCAAAAGCAAAGCCACCACATGCAAAGGCAACAGAACTGCGTTGACTACCTGGCTAGAATAGATCAAGGGAATCAAAGGCAATCCAGGTATCGAGACCACGCTAGCAGCAGCGACTGTTAGCGCTATAAACGCCGCATAAAAAAATTGAAAATGTTTGGAATCTAAGTCTAGCGAAGCAGGCGCGCCTATGCCTTCCGCAATCGAATACGCTGTCGCAATCGGGACGATAGCAGCGGCCAACAAAGAGGCGCCCAGTAAACCAACGCCGAATAAAATCGTGGCAAATGATCCCGCCAGAGGCTGCAATGCGAGCGCCACATCACTGGCATCTTTGATATGGATCCCCGGCCGATGCAAAGTCGCCGCGCAAGCGATCGCGATGGCAATCCCGATCACACCTGTCAAAATCGAACCAATCACCACATCGACCTGCTCCCAGCGTAAATTCTTCACCGAGATTTTTTTATCCACGGCATACGATTGAATAAAAGCCAAGCCCCAAGGTGCCAAGGTGGTTCCCAAGGTGGCCGCAATCGCGATCCATCCTAATTGATTGTCTGGAAGATTGGGAATCAAAGCGCCCTGCGCGACTGCTGACCAATCGGGTGCCGCCAATATGCCATCGACAATGTACAAAGCGAGCGTCGCAGAAATGAATAACAAGATTTTTTCTATGCGATGAAAAGAACCGAGCACCACCACCAGACAAATCAAAATCGCGGCAATCGGCGTACTGATCCAAGAGGGAACGCCTATCATGCCAAGCGCCGCGGCGATGCCTGCGTATTCAGCACAGATGGTGCCGAAATTAGCGAACAGCAAACCGATGACGGCGACGTATGCCCAATGCCGTCCCCAATGCTGGCGAATCACACCGACAAAGCCCAAACCTGTGGCCGCACCGATGCGTACTGCCAGCATGTGAAACTGCACCAGTAGCAAAGTCGAGAGGGGAATGATCCACAAAAAGCGATAACCGTACTCTGCGCCTAAAATCGAATAGGTGGTGATACCAGCTGGATCATCATCCGATAAGCCAGCCAGCAAACCCGGTCCGAGTACCGCCATAAACGCGATCAGCCAACCCAAACCAGTCGCCCGATACTGCGCAAATTGTGCCGCTATGCCGCGCTTGTGATGCGCAATCGCATGTGGATATCGGCGCGAGTTTTTTGTCATAGCGATCCTAAGGTGTGCAACAAAACGATCTTTGATACTAACACCCTAGTACTGCTAGAGAACCCTGATTAGCGCAAGCTTAGTGCGCTTTCTTTTGCACCAATGCACTACCAACGCCATGCCGAGCTGGTTCACTGATTGCTGTGACAGTGCCATCTGGATTAAAACGAATCGCACTCGCTGCACCGATCTCGGCATCACTTTTGTCGAGATTCCATTGATGACCAAAACGTCCCAAACCCGTCGCTTGGGGACCGCCAATAAAGTTAGGCTCAACTTGAGTCTGCGCGGCATTGCGTTCTGACATGCGTGGTGCAGCCAACGCGCGCAGCATATCCATATTTAAATCAATATGATTGACGATGGTTTGTAAGACGGTCGTGATGATCGTCGAACCTCCCGGGCTGCCGACCGTGAATGCTGGCTTACCATCTCTAAACGCAATGACGGGTGCGATGCTGCTACGCGGCCGTTTGCCCGCTTCGGGAATATTCGGATGCGGCGCAGTGAAATCAAAATCACTTAATTCATTATTCAACAAGAAGCCATATCCTGGCACCACCATACCATTGCCACCCCAGTCTTCGATTGTATAAGTGTAGGCAACAATATTGCCCTCTTTATCGCTCACCGTCAGATGCGTGGTGTGATTACTTTTTTCCTTCACCACAGCGGAGGCTGAACCAGCAAATGCACGTGGACGTAGCGGAACACTAGGATCTTGCTGGAATGGATAAGGATCACCAGGTAAAGCAGCAAGTGCGCGACTGGCGGCTTGGTCGAGACGAATTTGTTGCGCTCTTTGCTTGCTGTAATCTTTACTGAGCAAACCCGCGACTGGCACCTCGACAAATTCAGGATCACCGATGTAAGCATTGCGATCAGCGAAGGCTAAACGTGAAGCCTCCAAATACAAATGCTCAACTTGCTGGCGTGACATTTTCTTGGTGTCAAAATTTTCCAAGATGTTTAACGCCAATGCGACCGTCAAACCACCACTACTAGGCGCACCCAAGGCATATAAATCATAGCCGCGATAAGTGCTATGCAAAGGTAAGCGTGTACGGACTTCGTAATTGAGTAAATCCGCTTGCGTCATATTGCCAGGCCGGACTTTGGCATTGCCATGCACAGGTGGATTATTCACCGTGTTTAGGAGGGCATCCGCAATTTTGCCGCGATAGAAAGCATTGGCACCACGCTGTGCCAAGATTTTGTAAGTCTTCGCTAAGTCGGGATTTTTAAATGCATAACCGACCGGCAGCGGCTTGCCGTCATGCAAATACAAAGCACTGCTGGAGCTATACAAGGCGAACTTCTTCGCCGCGCCGCTATTTAAGTGATGAAAAATCGGTGTGATCTTAAATCCTTGCTCAGCGGTCTGGATCGCGGGTGCCAAGACCTGCTTGAACTGCATACTGCCATAGCGTTTCAAAGCCTCATCCCAAGCGCGTACTGTGCCCGGAACACCAACCGATCTGCCGCTACTGACCGAGTCTTCCCACTCAATGGCTTTACCATTTTCCGTAAACATATCAGGACGCGCACTGGCGGGTGCCGTTTCACGATGATCCAAGACCACGAACCGCTTTTCTTTTGCCAGATAAATCAGCATGAATCCGCCACCACCGATGCCGCAACTAAACGGATCGGTGACGCCTAGCGTCGCAGCGGCAGCAACGGCGGCATCAATCGCATTGCCACCTTGATTCAAAATCTTCAGCGCGGATCGCGATGCGGCTTCGTTAATGGTCGCCACCGCACCGCCGGTTCCAGTGGCGATGGGGGTTTTGTCTGCAGCTGAAACTTGGGTATGAAGGAGAGAGAAACCAAGGGCGAATCCGATAGAAGCAAGGGACGTTTTTTTAGCTTGAAATAACATAGTGGAGCGATCCTTGGTGGACATCAAGAGGAGTGGCGCTTAAAACTCTTGATACCTTAGCGGAAGCACGCGACAGTTACCAGAGACTGCCCACATTCTCTGAAGACACTGTATCTGTAGTGAAACACTCTTCAGGCAAATAGCGAGCGCACTGCATCGAATGAAAAATCCGGCTTTCCGAAAACGATTTTCTCGCCATTGACAACGATTATCATTTTTGTCCTCGATGGACGGTTCGACTGGGCATTGGTATCACTTGGCCAGTAGTGCGCAATCAATAGTAAACAAACACCTCCGAGTAACACTGTCACAAATTTTTCTAGTAACAGTCTCACTAGTCCGCGAAGTCGATATGTTTTTTTCATGATGATGCACTCCCCAATTTACTGATATAAGCGCTCATGCAGAAACTGTGCCAGAATTCATCATCGCCTAAGTCTATGATTACATTAACATTTACATTTTTTACTGGCTTTCTTAACGTGATATCGGACAGGTCGAACACTGGCGGACAGACACTTTTTCAGAATTCGGAAACAAGACTGTGATTCGAGGCAGCTTGTAAAATATGTCTTGCAATACGGCAATCCTGAAAGGCATAATGAATTTCGCCGCGACCTCAAGCGGACACTCCTTCCGCCAAAGAATTCAAAAGTAACAAAATGCTCAGCGTAATCAAACGATTCTTACTCTTGTCGATCTTATGTAGCTACTCGAGTTTGATATTCGCAGAGTCGACCATTACAGTCGTTTGGCCCGCTCGTCCGCCATTTCAGTATGTTGAAAACGGGGTCGCAAAAGGCGAGCGTTTTGAACGAGCCAAGCAAATTTTTTCTTTGGCGCAATTGCCTGCAGAATTCATTGAGGAGCCAGCCAAACGAATTTGGGCGAACTTCGCAGCAGGCAAAAAGAATTACTGCTCGTTTGATTGGTACAAGTTACCCGAACGTGAGCAACTGGTTCAATTTTCAAATACATTCGAAAAAACACCGCCATATTCCGTGCTCACAAACCAAATGTCGCTGGCTCGTGTCAGCTCGCACAAAACGCTAGCGTCCTTAATGGCAGACGAAGAGCTAACCCTCGGTTCTTTAGCTTCCGTCAGCTATGGCGAGAGCTTAGAGTCTATGATACAAAAAAGTCGGAATAAGCAGCTTCGAATTAGTGTGCTGCCAAGAGTCATGGCGCGCATGATCAGTGCCAACCGCGCCTCGTACATGCTAATTGATCATCGGGAATGGGTTTTTATGAAGAATGGTGACGATTTTCTGAGCAATAGTCAGCTAATCGATATCAAAGGTGCTCCCAAAGGCTTAGATAGTTTCATCGTCTGTAGTAAGGATATCTCTGCTGTTCGCATGTCTAGAATCAACGCTGGCATTGCCAAAATTGGTTCGATCTGAATTTACTTAGGAAGTGGACATGACAACACTATGATCGCCATCGACCCACGCTCAGTGCTCGTGGTCTGGGCCGCACTGAATATTCTCTTCGCGGGGATTTTGGCTTTGGTCGGCATGCAGGCAAAGAATGTCAAAGGTGTGCGGCAATGGGCACTCGCTGATTTATCCATCGGCATCGGACTAGCAATCGCTAGCCAAATCACTTACCCCACCACACCACTTATGGCTGGCAGTGCGGCGCTGTTTCTAGGCATTGGTTTGGGCTTAATTTATAACGGCATCGAAGCCTTTGAAGGGCGACCATGCCGATACTGGATTCCGGCATTCTTAGCAATTGCCATCATCGCCAATAATTATCTCTTTGGAGTTCTATTTTTCGAATCCAAAATTCGCATTCTGATCAATTTTGTCCTCTTTGCCGGTATACACGGGATGTGCGCACGTGCACTATTTATACGTATTGAACAACCACTGCGCACAGCATATTGGTTGGCTGCGGCATCCACCGGTCTCATCTGTCTATTGGCGGTGGCACGGCTTTTCAATGTACTCATCACGCCTGCCAGTGAAATCAGTATGTTCTCTGCGACTGGCGTGAATCCCTTAGTATTTCTGTTTGGTAGTCTGGCGCAAATGTCGATGTCATTTGCCTTTATGTTGATGGTCAACTACACCCTCGCGCATCAACTCAATACATTGGCGACCACCGATAGCCTAACTGGCTTATGGAATCGTCGAAGCCTGGAGAACCAGGCAAATCGACAATTAAGTCACAGCAAACGCACTGGTGAAACGCTAAGCATCATGATGATTGATGTCGATCATTTCAAACGCATTAATGATCACTACGGTCATCAAGCTGGTGACGAAGTATTACGACGTCTTGCTAGACTGATGCAGTCTATCGTGCGTAGCAACGACTATTTGGCACGCTACGGCGGCGAAGAGTTTTGTATCCTGCTACCCGCCACGACCGAAGCACAGGCCTTGGTACTGGCAGAACGCTTACGCCGTCTGTATGCGGAACTAATCGTGCCATGGCAACACCATGCCTTGCGTGGCACCATCAGCATCGGTATCGCCGATAGCGATAATGGTGTCGCCGATATTTCTACCTTGATTGCCCACGCTGATCTAGCCTTATATGATGCCAAGCATCAAGGGCGCGATCAGGTCGTGTGCTATTCAACATTCATCACTGAGCTCGTGCGGACAAAGCCGCACGTTGATGCACTTGCCCACGCAGAATGACCAACTCAATCGCATCATAAGCGCGCACATCAAGCAAGGGATTCGCCGACAGTAACAACAAGTCCGCTTGTTTGCCAATCTCCACACTACCTATATTTTTTTGCAAGCCCATTGCACGTGCATTTTTTATCGTCATTGCATTGAACAATTCAGGCAAACTCATGCCTGCCTCCAACCACCTGTCCATTTCCCAACGTCCATTGATGCCGGGAAATTGGGTATAAAACGGACCACTAGGCGTGTCACTACCAAACAATAACGGCGCACCACTCTTGTGTAATTCTGCGGTCATACGACGCACCGTGGAGAGGGGTTTTTGGTACATGGTCTTTACCGCCTGATACAGCTGCTGTGGCGTTTTTGTGGCTGGTTCAAAGTCTTCTGCCAAGATATTTTTCATCCATTGCCCGGCGTCGGACTGATACCAGTTAATCAATGGCTGCGGGATTGCGTGTGCCACCAGTGGATTCTTAAAAAAGTCAGGATTCATTTCTTCGTGCTCGCCATACAAAACTTGCATCGTCGGCTGCACTGAAATACCGGCTTTCGTGATTTCATCGGCGATCTGTTTGAGTCGCGTTTGGTTAGCGAATTGCTCGACATTCTTTGCCTCATGCCACATGCCATGCACCAAGGTCGTGACACCCGCTTTCAAAGCAAACTCATATGAGGCCTGAGAATTACCATGCAAATAGACAGGCATGTCTAGACTCTTCGCTTGTTTTACGACTTCCTGAATCAATTCGACCGAGGGCACAGGAAGATTCTTTTTCGGGCCAAATCCGGTTTCATAAAACACTTTGATACAACCCGCACCATCTTGCTTAGCGGCCGTCACCACCGCTTGCGGCGTATGGGCATCAACTTTGAAATTGGACGGATAGACATTTGGCTGCGCGGGATCGAACAACATATACTTGGTTGCAGGTACCTGAAACTGCAAATCCTTATCCATCCATGAGGCTGGATAGCCATTCGGTATCGTGACTGGTGTACAAAAATGTGCCTGCGGTCCGGCCGGTTGCGCATTCCATGTCGCGACGAAACCAGCATCGCCGGTCAGATCTAAAACAGTCGTAAAGCCAAAATAAGCATAACTACGCGGCATCTGATTGCGCGCTTGTTGCAACATCGCCGCATCTCTAGGATTGTCACCAGCATAACCCGGCACACCATCGAGATGGACATGACTATCAATCAGACCAGGGATCAAAAAACGACCGCGACCATCAATCTGCGTTATGGCTTTGTTTGACTTTATATGCAATTTAGGTGCGATCGCCTGAATCCTGCCATCGCGGATTAACACATCAGTGACTTTGGAAACTTGTGCTTGATCGCCGCTAATACTATTGATAACGCGTACTTGCTTAATCAATAAGCTATCCGCCTGCGCATTGGCAAACATTAAAGATAGCAGCAAACTGGAAGCAACCAGGTAACGAGGCGAAACGATATTTTCGGAAAACATTATGAAATCCTTTTGACTGGGAAGGACTTCATGATGCTATTTTGAATCAGGTTTTTCGACCTAAAACGCGATTAAGGCCGAAAAGAACCTGTTTAAGGACTTGCAAATGAGGATTTCTGCGGCTTAGACACAGAATCTTAGAAAACGACTTATCATCCAAGCATTTTTTGAATTCGAGCCGCAACATCGTTTATGATGACAAACATGCCATCTATCATCAGCCACCTGCAAATCGCCAACGCCGTCTTATGCTTGTTATTAGCAGCGCAAATGTTAGTCATGAGCGCCATGCGCCCCAATCCAAAACGACTGTTAGGATTAAATTACCTGCTCTATGCGCACCAAAGTATCGCACTTGCAGCCATCCTCAACGGCCATACAGCAATCTTTACCTTCACCCGACCTCTATTCGCGATGTTGCTTGGCCCTTGTCTCTATGTGTATTTCTTGTGTGTACGTCGACAAGATGCCAGGTTCTTGAAAAGTGATCTCTGGCACTTTGGTCTAGCTGCCTTAGTCTTCATCCTACTCAGTCAGGTCAAACCACTCCGAGCTTTGATTGATATCGCGATTCTCGCTAGCTTTGTCATCTACACGTCTCTGATCGCGTTCCAAATGCGATCAGGTGAGCAAGCACTTGCTCACTTGGGTGGCTACGCCGCATCCGCTTTTCGTTGGCTGATGGGCTTGATGCTACTAGCGCTAGTGAATATCCTGTTAGAAATCGCGGTCAATTTGGAAATGCAAACCGGCGTCGCTTTACGCGATTCTATTTCCCTCTTTGTCGCTAGTATCGCTTTCTTCACCATCAATGCCAGCATCATGCTAGCGGCGCTCAAACGCAGCGACTGGCTAGAATGGATGTATCAATTTGGCGAACAAACGCTACAAGTCGCCGTTCCAAGCATCGCGCCCGACATGGCGCAAGCGCTATTTCAGCGCTGGGAAAATTTGGTCAAAACCGAGCAACTACATAAACAAGAGTTCGGCATCACGCTACCGCAAGCCGCCAGGAAACTACAAGTGCCGGCACGCCAGTTATCGAATGCGATCAATCAGATTTATGGCAAAAGTTTCTCGGTCTACCTCAATGACCAACGCATCCAGGAAGCCAAACGCCTTTTGATCGACGCACCCGAAATGACGGTGATCGACGTCATGCAAGAATCGGGATTTAGTAGCAAATCGAATTTCAATAAAGAGTTTTTACGCGTGACTGGCATGTCGCCTTCGGGGTTTCGGGAAGAACACTTAAGAAACCTCACATAGAAAAAACTTGGGCTGTAGCTCGACCAATTTCGTAAAAATCATCAGACTCAAATGAAAAAAATTCTCCCTTGTTTCTTACTCTTCTTGTCCATCACCTTGCTAATGGGCTGTAACCCAGAAGGTGTGGTTAGAAAAATGTCATCTGCCGAAGATCAAGCATTCGTCGAAAAAATCCTTGATCAGCTTCAAAAAAAACAATTCGACGAGATTGAAAAACGGATGGACTCTAGTGTTCAGGAGTCAAACGTCCGCGACACTCTGGCACAAATGTCTGCCTTGTTGCCATCCGAAGATCCAAGCAAAATCAGTTTGATTGCCGTTCAAACAAATCGCTCATCGCATCATGCCACGAGCAATTTGGTCTATGAATACAGTTACCAAAAACAAAAGTTCATTATCGACGTGGTGCTCAACAAATTTACTGATACGACCAGCATCATAGGCTTCCACATTAAGCTACTGTCAGCCGATATCGAGGAACAGAGCAAGTTTAAGCTAGCCGGAAAATCGGTCTTGCAATACCTCATTTTTGTACTAGCTATTGTTTTTCCAATAGTCACAATCGTGGCACTAATCATCTGTATCAGGATGAAATTAAGAGGAAGGAAATGGCCATGGGTGTTGTTCATTCTGTTTGGTTTCTGCAACCTTGCGGTGAACTGGAATACTGGTGAGATCGGCTTTTCGATTTTCGCGTTGCAAATGTTGAGTGCATCAGCTAACTCAGCATTTTATGGTCCATGGATCATCTCAGTATCACTTCCATTAGGCGCGATTTGCTTTTTAATTTTTCGGAAAAATCATGCTGCTGAAGCGACAGAGGCGTCGACAAGTGTGAGTGAATCGAGCTAAATCCTCTTCCATGAAAAAACAATTTCTATCTGGCATCCTCATAGCAATAAGCTGGCCGCGAACGGTTATAGCTAGTGGTGGCGAAGTGCTTTCATTGCTTTTGCTTGAAATAGGCTTATTCATCACTGTGTTGGTCGGGATACTTGTATTTCGCTTAGGCCTCAAGCGATCAGCAGTCATTTTCTCTTGCTATCTGTTGGGTTCATTTATCGCCATCGGTATTACTAGTCAAATGCCGTATTTAGACAATCTGCTTCTGATTAATACCATCTGCATTGGGGTACCTTTATTGGCCTGGATGGTTAGCCTTAACTATTTTTTGCGACTAGAGAAAAGCAATAAGAAACCAAACAAATAATGCTACGACAAATACTGCCTAGTTCTTATACAGATATTCAATCAGCTTAGATTCATTCTGCTGCAATTAATTTAAGATCAAAACACGCCCTAACCCAACTGCAAAAACTTCGGCACATGCAGCAAGCCACCCCAGCCTAACAACAAAATCAGACTCAACACAAATAAGCCAAACGCACCATTGGGGCGCAATACGCCCAAGTAACTAATGACCACGGTCGTGGTATTTTTCTTCGCATCACTCATACTGCGCCAGTGTTGAATAATCTTCAGCACGCTCGCGATACCTGAGCCAACCGACAGCGACAACAAGGCAATTCTAAACACAGAAAGCAAGTCGATTTGATCGAGCGAGACTTGCTTGTATAAGAAAGCGACCACCGCCATCGATATCGCAGCACCTATGGAAATCGCGGCATTGGTGTACATGGTCTTGCGACTGCGGATCGCTGCTTCTTCTAATTCTTGCCGCAACATCTGAGTTTTATCATTAATCAGATTTGAGGTTTCATCTTTCAATGCAGAGATGCGTTGATCGAGCATGTCGCCCATTTGAACAGTAGCGAATTCAATTAATTCTTTGATGTCGTCTTTGGTGATGGAGCGGTGATTATGTACCTCGGACGATAAGCGATCTATGCTTTCGTTGAGTTGTTTGCCTGCGTGCTCTACCACTTGATTCAAACTAGTGCTGGCTCTATCAACGACCTGATCTAAGTGCTCACTCGCCATAGCAATGGATTCGCTGAGCATGGGCTTCACGGTATTTTCCGACACGCGCACCATGGCGTTTTCGATTTGGTCGAGTTCGTTGCTGAGATCTGCTTTCCAAATTGCCATGCTGTGTTCCTTCGATTGTTAACACCATTGTGTGAGCTTGGGGTGAAATCGCCTTTTTCAAGCGCAGCGAGTACAAACTGCGCCGTTTATCTGACAACTTAAGGATACACTCCTCGATCTTCTTTTCAAGTTAGTTTGCAAGGAAGGAGATTTAGATCAGAATGCATACACACAACTTTTTCAGGAGTTCGCATGCATTTCTTTTTTCCTGCTACCGCGAAGCATCGCTATTCGATGTTGGCGATTTTGTTCGCAATATGTGCACTGATATTGTTTGCATTGAAATCAGTACAGCCATCTGCTCCGTCCAAAGAAGCCGCTACGACTGACCAATTTTCCTTACCCGCAGCGCAAGCACAATTACAAAAAATCACCCAAGACAAACATCCAATTGGCAGTGCGGGGAATGCCAAGGTGCGCGAGTATTTGTTGGCTGAACTCAAAGCGATGGGACTAGAACCGCAGGTGCATGCGACTTTTGCCAGTTTTGAAAAAGGAACTGCGAACGGACAAGTACAAAACATTGTAGTGCGTTTAGCTGGACGCAACAGCACGCAAGATCAAACCAAGAAAGCGCTGTTATTGATGGCGCATTACGATGCAGTTCCGACTAGCTTTGGCGCTAGTGATGATGGCGTCTCTGTGATCGCTATCCTACAGACCTTACGCGCCTTGAAAGCCCAAGCGCCTTTAGCCAACGACATTATTGCCTTGCTCAGTGACGGCGAGGAAGTTGGCCTGTTGGGGGCATCAGGATTTGCGCAGTCGCATCCGTGGATGAAAGATGTGGGCATGGTGCTCAATTTTGATAACCGTGGCAATTCCGGACCGGTCATGATGTTCGAGCCGTCTCCTGGCAATGGCAAACTGATCGCGAATCTGGCACAGGCGGTGCCTAGTGTGATCAGCAATTCCATGATGTATGAAGTCTACAAAGCCTTACCGAATGACACGGATTTCACTGTGTTTCGTAAGCAAGGCGTGCCTGGTCTGAATTTCGCGATGATACAAAACATATCGAGCTACCACACGCGCTACGACCGTGCCGACTTAATCAGTCCCGATTCGCAACAGCAGCAAGGTCAGATGATGTTGCAACTTGCGCGACATTTTGGAAATCAAAATTTAAGCGACTACAACGGCCAGGCTAATGCGGAAGACCGTGTTTATTTTAGTTTTCCATTATTGGGCTTGATACATTATCCAGCCGCCTATGCTCTACCGCTGGCACTGTTGATCACGGCTCTAGGCGTTGCCGTGTTTTGGGTTTCGAGAAAAAATGGCGATGTTCGTATTGGCGCTAGCTTGGGCGGCGCACTGAGCTTTTTAATGCTTGTGGCGGGTATCGGTTTCTTGTCACAACAGGCTTGGAATCTGGTGTTCAAGTTCAACCCAGCCTATCTGGAAATGCATGATCAAGATACCGGACATTTTTATTTATTGGGTGTGCTCATCATCAGTGCGATGGTATTCGGCGTGTTGCAAAGATGGCTGACACGCTGGATCCGCAGCCAAGAGCTGGCTTTTGGTGCCGCCTTAGTATGGATCGCGTTACTGCTGCTGACAAGTTACAAGTTCCCTGGCGCGAGCTTCTTATTTGCCTGGCCATTATGCGGCGTGTTGTTGTCATGGTTGTATATGGCGTTGTCGAAACAA
>JAYVHZ010000169.1:0-2424 GCA_043770645.1 Undibacterium sp.
TTTCCAACCATCACGACCAACTGGCGCTGCACCACGTGTTTTCAATCCACCACCACCGCGTTTTTTCGCGTCTTCTTGCCATGTGGACGATACATTGGCAGATTTGATGGCTTTTTTGTCGGTTGGTGCTGCAACTGCTGGCTTCACTTCTTTCTTGTCGCCAGCCTTTTTCTCGCTAGGCTTTTTATCCGCTGGCTTATGCAAAGTCCCTTCTGGCACTTTCGATGGCGCAGCCACTACTGGCACTGGTGCAGCGACTGGCTTCGGCTTACGCGCTGCCAGCATCATTTCTTTAATCTGTGCGACTTCGTCAGCAACCTTTTTACGCGCGTTTTCTGCATTCGCTGCACGTGCGGCGGCTTCTTTCACTGCTTCTTTGGCCTCAGCCGCAGCGGCTGTCGCTTTTTTCTTTGCTTCTTCAGCGGCTAAACGTTGAGCTTCTTCATCGACCACTGGGGTCTCAGCAACTACCGGTGTTTTACTTGCTTTCGCACGTTTTTCCTCGGCCTGTTTCGCTTTTTCCGCGTCAACTTTTGCTTTTGCAGCCGCTTCAACTGCACGTGCCGCTTTCGCTTCCGCTTCTTTTTCTGCTTCGAGTTTCGCCAACTGGGCTTGTTTCTCTAACAGCTCAGCTTCTTGACGTGCAGCTAATTCAGCTTCCGCCTGGGCTTCGGCTTCACGGCGGGCAACTTCTGCTGGATCGATAGATGCTTCCATCGGTCTTGCATTGTCTTCAGGAGAACTTTCGTCACGCTTTACGAAAGTCCGCTTTTTACGCACTTCCACTTGCACGGTACGCGTCTTGCCAGTCGCATCAGCTTGCTTGATCTCGGTTGTTTCCTTACGAGTCAAGGTGATTTTTTTCTTATCGGCATCAGGAGCCACGCCGTGGGAACGGCGTAAATGTTCCAACAACTTGTCCTTATCTTCTTTGGACAAGACGTCGGACGCAGACGCTTTTGTAACGCCTGCGGCATTCAATTGCGTGAGCAGTAAATCCGCTGACATTTTCAGCTCGGTGGCAAATTGAGCTACATTATTACTCGCCATTCAGTCCTCTTTCTTTGTTTGCGCTGTGATTTAACGTTATAAATTGAGTTAAATCCACGCTTCAATTATGTTGTTTACTCGTGATTATTTTGCTTCAACGAGTTTCCATGCTTTTTCCAATAAGGCTTTAGCATGTTCATCATATTTAGCGTCGATGAGTTTCATCTCATCATCAGTCACATCTTCAAATGCATTATCAATTAATTGACGCGCACGGTCTGTAGACAGAGCCAAAATCGCACCAAATTCATCGTAAGCTAAGCCACCGAAAGCAGCGAGGGACTTAATACCAGCCAAGCCCAATTTACCTGCTGTTGAACGACTCATACCTTCCAGATTAATCAATGCGTCTTCCACACCCTCTACACCTTCTTCAGAAGCAATCGCTTCTGTCACAAGTGCATCACGTGCGCGATTACGCAATTCATTCACTGTATCTTCATCTAAGGCGTCAATTTCCAGCATTTCGCTAATGGGTACATAAGCGATTTCTTCTAAGCTAGAGAAGCCTTCGTCAACCAAGATGTCTGCAACTTCTTGATCCACGTCGAGTTTTTCCATGAACAGCGCACGGATGCCAGCAGATTCTTGCTCTGCTTTATCCGCAGATTGCTCTGCCGTCATGATATTAATTTGCCAGCCAGTCAATTCTGCTGCCAGGCGTACATTTTGACCGCTACGTCCAATTGCAATCGCCAGATTTTCATCATCAACGACCACATCCATCGCATGTTTTTCTTCATCAACCATGATGGAAGACACATTCGCTGGCGCTAAGGCACCGATCACAAATTGCGCTGGATCTTCAGACCACAATACGATATCGACACGCTCGCCGCCCAATTCACCAGTCACTGCTTGTACGCGTGAGCCACGCATACCAACGCAAGTACCGATAGGATCAATACGTTTATCATCAGTGTGAACCGCGATCTTAGCGCGCACACCAGCGTCACGTGCTGCAGATTTGATGACCAAAGAACCTTGTTCGATCTCTGGCACTTCCAGCTCGAACAATTTCATGATAAATTCTGGTGCTGTACGGGACAAAATAACTTGTGGGCCGCGTGCATTGCGATCAATACGCAAGATGTAAGCACGGACGCGATCACCAACGCGCAAGTTTTCTTTCGGGATCATTTGATCGCGTGGCAAACGTGCTTCGATACGACCAGATTCAACCACCGCTTCACCGCGCTCCATGCGTTTGATCGTGCCCATCACCAGGGAATCGCCACGTTCTAGGAATTCAGCCAAAATTTGTTCACGTTCTGCATCACGGATACGTTGCAATACGATTTGTTTAGTATCTTGTGCAAAACGACGACCCAGCTCAACAGATTCGACTGGCTCTTCAATGTATTCATCGACTTC
>JAYVHZ010000170.1:0-2247 GCA_043770645.1 Undibacterium sp.
ACTTCCCGCATGAATCAACATCCTCAATTATTTTACAAAAACCTTTCCATGAAGCTCGCTTTACGCTTGCGAAGTGGGGTTTTTATACAGCCTCGTTAGGGGGGCTCATGAGGCTGCTTGCAATCTGGGTGTTGGCAGTGTCGCTATCGGCCTGTGCAAAAACACCCCCACAAATCCCGAAACAGCACTGGCAGGACGTTGTCACGATCGCAGAGGTTGAGGCTGCCGATCGAGCTGAGCGCGCCCAATTCATTGCACAAGTTGGTTCGTCGGTCCGATTATTGGCTGATGGCTCAATGGTCCCGTTGACTGAGAAGGAGCAAGAGGAATCACGCGCATCTATCGCATCCTCAGGCATTGGGAACAACGAGGAATGGCAAAAATTAAGGAAGCTGCATCGCCCGGGAGACAAAATTTACAAGTTCGCGTGGCCACCGCTTAGCGGTCCTTTCGGCTACGTACTAGTGAGAGATGGTGAAGAGATTCATCCGGTCTACGTAGGTGATCAGTAACTACTGCTAGCCCCTTAAACATTCGTTCACGCCGTGCCGCGCAGCGGTCCGGCT
The DNA here is from genome assembly GCA_043770645.1 of Undibacterium sp. Classification (GTDB taxonomy): domain Bacteria; phylum Pseudomonadota; class Gammaproteobacteria; order Burkholderiales; family Burkholderiaceae_D; genus Undibacterium. Next base: position 567 of record JAYVHZ010000170.1, read on the forward strand.
TAACACAAGCTTCAGGCATGTGACCGCAATACAATAATTTAGAATAGTAATTTTGAGGAGAAATGAATTGAAAGCACTTGAAAAACGTACGTGGTTTATCTTCCTAAGTCTGACAATGTCTGTAGGCATTTCAGTGGTCTTGTGGCGTACTGCCGGTCTGCCATTCGGAGCCGACAATATTTTGGTGACCACGCCCTTTCTATTTTGTATTTTGGGGATCGAGCGCGTTGTAACGATTCTCCTGTCACTAATGCTGATCAAAATCAAGCCTAGCCTCGGCGAAATAGCCTAACTTCTCATTCAAGCGGATGCCTTCGGCACTGCTTAACTTCAACCGTTGGGCATCACAGGATTACGAGCATGAACATTGATGACATTCCATTCGCCACAACGGACTGGTCGAGCGTGCCAGTTACAGAACACAAAGGTGAAAAAGGAACCGCCTACTGGCGAACCTGTCAGTTCGGTCCTATCAGAGTCCGCATGGTTGAGTATTCGCCCGGTTATCTTGCTGATCATTGGTGTTCAAAGGGGCACATTCTTCTCTGCTTGGAAGGCGAACTGCACACTGAGCTTCAGGATGGAAGGCACTTCGTCTTGAAGCCAGGAGTTAGCTACCAAGTGGCAGACAACGCTGAAGCTCATCGCTCGTCAGCACCAACCGGCGCCAAGCTGTTTGTGGTGGACTGAACGTGATCCCCAACCCATCATTCCAACGGGCGCTGCGCGATGAAGCAGGCAGCGCTGGTGAATTGAAACGTTGGGCAGCAGGAGACTGAGCGCATGAACACTGGCCGTTGGATTCAGACCTTGATAGCAAGCTTTGTGATAGCTCTCGGACTACTGGGCTGCAGCACGCCGAAGAAAATTAGCGATGCCGAACTTGAGTCAATTGGAGTGCGAAACGGCGTCAAGTACTGGGAAGCGCAGCAGAAGCTCGCGCAGAGCGGTTACAGCTGCTACGTCAGTGGCGCAAAGCGAGAGCGCTTTGATTGCACAAGAACTACGGGTACATTCCCCACATGTGTATTGCGCATTAACTTCGTGGCGGACCATATGAACTTGGTGTCAAGCCTTACTGTGAGAGACCCGGCTTGTATGGGAAGCCCATGAGTTTAGCATCGGGTACGCTGCGGCCCAAGCTTTCGCTGCAGCGGTCGGTTTCGCCGTCCGCTGAGCTTTGACGTGATACGCAATAGGAAAATATGGCTTTCCCAGTAGACGAAACATTTATCGAAAGAGCTGAAGAAGAACTTGGTGCTAAGTTTCCAGAATCATTTCGAATGAAAATGATGAAACTGAATGGTGGTAGTGTCGAGGTATCGACGGATCACTATGAATTGCACCCGTTCTATGACACCTCAGATAAAAAAAGAATTAAAAGAACTTGCAACAGTATCGTGCATGAGACAAGGACAGCACACGAACACTATAGGCTGCCCACCGATTTAATTGTTATTGGAAACAATGGTGGCGGTGATGTATTGGTGTATAAAGTTGAGGAAAGTGGGAATATTGATTCGACGGTGTACAAGTTCGATCATGAAACCGAGGAATTGGTATTTGCAGCCAATGATTTTAGCGAGCTAAAGCAAAGCGTATAACAGGACGCTCCCTCGGAGTCGCGAATGAAGGCATCATATTTTTTACAACCTGTGGTCGCGTTCCGATCACCTCTGCG
>JAYVHZ010000171.1:0-7150 GCA_043770645.1 Undibacterium sp.
CTGCGCAAATTGTCGGTACTTTTCATCATCAAGATGCGAGTTTTATGTGGGCTTGGCACCACCCTTCAGTCTTACCAGCATTAAAACGCAATGCGTCCAAGGTCAAAGAATTTGGCAAAGAACAAAACGCCAAGGAATTAACGAAAGGCAGCGTCAATTGTAGTGAGCAACGGGCATGGGAATTGACAGCACTCGCGATGCGTTTAAATGAAGCTAAAGGCTCCTATCGTATCGAAGTCAAACCCGGGGTCAGTATGTTTTTAAATTTTGGTGAAGTCCAAATCGCCCACGAAGCAGAATGATGATGACATTTTCAACCGAGTTTGAAACGCTTTAGTTACAATGCGGGATGCTCTCCGAATTCGACCTCATCAAACAATACTTTGTTCAAGATTACATCAGTGATCCACGCTTCGCCTTAGGGATTGGTGATGACTGTGCCTTGCTGAACCCGAGTGCGGGGATGCAACTCGCTATTTCTAGCGATATGTTGGTCTCAGGCAGACACTTTTTCCCTGATGCAGACCCGACTAGCTTGGGTCATAAATGCCTTGCAGTGAATTTATCTGACCTCGCGGCGATGGGCGCAAAACCGCTGGCCTTCACTTTAGCCTTATCTTTACCAGAAGCTAATCCGCATTGGCTCGCTGGGTTTTCTCAAGGTTTGTTAACGCTAGCCAGAGAACATGACTGCCGCTTAATCGGGGGTGACACCACCAAAGGTCCACTAAATATATGCATCACGATATTTGGAGAATTACCTCCAACAGCAGCATTACGGCGCGATGCCGCACAAGTCGGCGACGACATTTGGATCTCAGGCACGCTGGGCGATGCACGCCTAGCTTTAGCGAGCTATTGGCAGGAAATCACATTATCTGCGGATCAGCATGAATTGGCAGCGAGTCGCATGCATCAGCCAACACCGCGCATTGCACTTGGCATTGCCTTACGAGGGATTGCCCACGCCGCTTTAGACATCTCAGATGGATTGGTTGGCGATCTCGGCCATATCTTAGAACGCTCTCACGTCGGCGCAAGCTTGCGTATTGATTCCCTCCCTGCTGGTCCGGTACTAAGCAAACAAACACCCGACAAACGTCGAGAATTTACTTTGGCTGGTGGTGATGATTATGAACTTTGCTTCACTGCGCCGATTCATCAGCGTGATGCGGTGTTGGCAGCGGGTAGCGCAAGCAACACCACAGTCACCCGCGTCGGGATTATCGAAGCTGAAACTGGCTTGCGCCTAATTGACGCTGACAACCAACAGCTAGACCTCAAACTGACATCCTTCGACCACTTCACCTCAGAATGAAGCCATGGACACGAATCCCAAACCCATTTTAAAACCGACACCAGCCTTCATGCTGGCGCATCCAGCCCATTTTCTTTCACAAGGATTTGGCAGCGGTTTGTCGCCAATTATGCCTGGTACAACAGGAACTCTATTTGCATGGCTAAGCTTTAGTGTCTTGAGCGCTCGCTGGCCACACATTTTCACGCCTATGGCCTGGGGAATCATTATCGTTGCTGGTTATGGCATTGGCGTCTGGGCATGTGAGATTACTGGAAGAAATCTCGGCGTCGCTGATCACGGTAGCATGGTATGGGATGAGATTATCGCATTCTGGTTAGTCATGCTCTTCATCACACCCGCACCTTTAATCACACAATTGTGGGCATTCATTGCATTTCGTTTTTTTGACATGGTCAAGCCACCACCGATAGGCTATTTTGATCGCCAATTCAAAGGTGGATTTGGCGTTATGTTTGACGATATTGTCGCGGCTTTTTTCGCGCTCTTGGTATTTGCTGTGTGGCGGACTTGGTAAGCATGGCGAGCAAACAACAAGATCAACGGAACGCAAAAATCGCGGACAAAAATCACCGCAATAAAGTGTTGAAGTGCTACAGTGTTTCTATGAATAACCGATCAGCATTATTGATCTACACAACAGGAGACCATCATGGCTGACATGCTAGACCTCGCAGAAAAAGTTGGTGAAGCACTCAAGGCAAAAAAACTATTACTCTCAGTCGCAGAATCATGCACAGGTGGTGGCGTTAGTTGTGCGCTGACAGAAATCGCTGGCTCATCGGAGTGGTTCGATTGCGGCTTTGTACCCTACTCCAATTCCGCAAAATCCGAAATGTTAAACATCCCTGCTGCTCTGATCGCCCAACACGGTGCAGTCAGCGAAGAAATCGCCGCCGCAATGGCAGAAGGTGCATTAGCCAATTCAGAAGCGCATGTTTCCCTATCAACGACAGGTATCGCAGGACCAGGCGGTGCGGTGCCTGGCAAACCAGTCGGCACCGTATGTTTTGGTTGGCGCGTTGGTGGTGTAACACGTACCGAACGTAAAGTGTTTAGCGGTGATCGGCATGCAGTACGCGAACAGACTGTGGCGCATGCATTGACTAAGTTGTTACGTTATGTGGATGAAATTTAAGGCCTAAAAATTTCTCGCTTCATCTAGATCAAGTAAAAAAAGGCACGAAGATTTGAATCTTCGTGCCTTTGTCTTTTCAATCTCCAGAAACTCAATCGATAATACTGATCAACGAAATTGATTAATCGCATCCCTAGTTTCTAATGCGACACGACGAGCAGCCTGCGCATACGTTTCGTCTGAATTTAGCTTGGCATACAAGATCGCTCGAGAAGAATTAATCATCATGCCGGTACCGTCAGCAGTGCGACCAGCACGGACTGTAGATTCAACATCACCACCCTGCGCACCCACACCCGGAATCAACAAAGGCATGTCACCGATCAAAGCACGCACTTGCGCAATCTCATTTGGAAATGTAGCGCCAACAACCAGCGAACACTGGCCATTAGTGTTCCATTTATCCGCGACTAATTGTGCAACATGTTGATATAAAGGCTTACCACCAACATCCAAAAATTGCAGATCCGATCCGCCTGCATTTGAGGTTCGACATAAGACAATCGCGCCACGGTCTTTCCACTCCAAATATGGCGCAACAGAATCAAAGCCCATGTAAGGATTGACGGTCACCGCATCAGCGTCATAACGTTCAAAAGCTTCACGTGCATATTGCTCAGCCGTTGCACCAATATCACCGCGCTTGGCATCTAAGATGATAGGAATAGTCGGATAAGTGGTTTTGATGTAACGACAAATTGCTTCTAACTGGTCTTCTGCGCGCAAAGCAGCAAAGTAAGCGATCTGAGGTTTGAAGCTACACGCCAAATCTGCAGTAGCATCAACGATCGCTTTACAAAAAGCATAAATCGCATCGGGTTGACCTGCTAACTCAGCAGGAAATTTTTTCACATCAGGGTCTAAACCTACGCACAACAAAGAGTTGTTGGTGGTCCAAGCGCTGGATAGTTTTTGTAAAAAAGTCACGCGAATTCTCTTAGATTGAAAATGAGTTCGACAAATCGACCTCAATAAATAAGGGCTAAATCACATTCAGATAATCTTGTAAGCTTCGAAACGTCATCCCTGCGTAGGGTGCCGTGGGTAATTCAAGCAGCACGCTGCTTGCCCACACAACGATCATCGTTTACCAACGATGATTCCCATAGCGATAGCAGGGATCCAGCGTCTTTGCACATTCACGCCATTAGATTCCCACCTTCGCGGGAATGACGATACGATCCGCTTTGCTTAACTGTACGTCATTCAGAAATAAACTTACTCTATTGAGAAGCTTTTATACCGCCATTATAAACCATCGCATTTTCGACTCAAAAAACGTCAAGCCTAGCAATTAAAAAGCAGCAATTCCCGTTTGCGCACGCCCCAAAATCAGCGCGTGAATATCATGCGTACCTTCATATGTATTCACGACTTCCAAATTAACCAAGTGACGCGCAATACCAAACTCATCCGAGATCCCGTTGCCACCCAACATATCCCGTGCTGTACGTGCAATATCTAAGGATTTTCCGCAAGAATTACGTTTCATGATGGACGTAATTTCGACTGCAGCTGTCCCCTCATCCTTCATACGACCAAGACGCAAACAACCTTGCAGCGCTAAAGTAATTTCAGTCTGCATATCCGCAAGTTTTTTCTGCACTAATTGATTTGCAGCTAAAGGTCGGCCAAACTGTATGCGATCCATCGTGTACTGACGCGCGGTATGCCAGCAGAATTCAGCTGCGCCCAAAGCACCCCAGGCAATACCAAATCGAGCAGAATTCAGACAAGTGAACGGCCCTTTTAAACCCTCCACATGCGGCATCAGATTTTCTTCAGGCACAAATACCTCATCCATCACGATTTCACCCGTGATTGATGCACGTAATCCGACTTTGCCATGAATCGCTGGGGCTGATAATCCCTCCCAGCCTTTTTCCAAAATGAAGCCGCGAATCCGACCATCATCGGTCTTCGCCCAAACCACGAACACGTCAGCAATCGGACTATTCGTAATCCACATTTTGGCACCAGTCAGCAGGTAACCACCATCAACTGTTTTGGCGCGCGTCACCATACTGCCGGGATCAGAGCCATGATCAGGTTCTGTCAAACCAAAACAACCGATCCATTCACCAGTAGCCAACTTAGGCAAATACTTACGCTTTTGTGCTTCACTACCAAACTCATTAATCGGTACCATCACCAAGGACGATTGCACACTCATCATCGAACGATAACCAGAATCGATACGCTCGACTTCTCGCGCAACTAAACCATAACAAACATAATTCAAACCCGCACCACCGTATTCGGCAGGAATCATGGAGCCGAGCAAGCCCAACTCACCCATTTCACGAAAAATCGCAGGATCAGTGCGTTCATTACGGAAGGCATCCAAAATACGCGGCGCCAATTTTTCTTCGCAATAAACGCGCGCGGCCTCTTGTACCATGCGCTCCTCGTCTGTCAATTGGGAACTCAATAACAGTGGATCGTCCCATTGAAATGATGCTTTTGCCATATCAGTCTCTCAAATTCTTGTGGTTGGTCTTAGCGTGATTGATGTACGTGATTGCGATCAGAATTTCCAAGGGCATCAACGATTTTCTTCTTAGACCGACATGCTAACCGATTTAGGCGCAAGTGGAAATTTGAACTGTGCCAATTTATCAACCAAAACTAGCATAAACATGGGAAATGTAAAAATTTGGTCCCTCCGACAAGAATCGAACTTGTATCCCACGCTTAGGAGGCATGTGCACTATCCATTGTGCTACGGAGAGACTCTTAAAAACAATGCAAAGCTTTTTCACAGACTTCGCGATTCCTTGGCTAGATATTAAAAAATCACCAAGGAACGAAGCCCGCCATCTTACCTGACAGACCAACAACAATCAAATGCAATCCGCCCTAAACGATGAAACCGAATGCAACTAGCGTACAATAGCGCCTTTCTTGGTTTTTAACGACCTTCATCTACCCGCATCGGCTCTCTTTAGCTCGGCAGAAGTTTTTTATGGCAGTCATCTCTCTCAGTAACGCGCAACTCGCATTTGGTCACGTTGCCCTCCTCGATCACGCAGAATTTTCCATCGAAACCTCAGAACGCGTGGGTTTGATTGGACGTAATGGCACTGGTAAATCCTCACTCCTCAAAATCATCGCAGGCACTTTCAAACTCGATGATGGCTTGTTGGTCATGCAACAAGGAATCAAGATTGCCTACGTCGAGCAAGAACCGCAATTTGATCCTGACCAAACCGTGTTTGACGCGGTCGCGTCTGGCTTAGGCGATCTGCCAAAACTGTTGCAAGAATATGAAGAGATCACTGGCAAATTTGGCGGTGACAATGATGATGCGCTAATGGAGCGCATGCACGATATTCAAGTACAGCTTGATGCTGCCAATGCTTGGAGCTTGGGCAACACGGTTGAAACAACTTTGGAAAAATTGAATTTATCCAAAGACGCGATCATGAGCACCCTGTCCGGCGGTATGAAAAAACGCGTGGCTTTAGCTTGTGCTTTAGTCAGTGCGCCTGACGTTTTACTGCTCGATGAGCCGACCAACCATTTGGATTTTTCTTCGATTAAATGGTTAGAAGGCTTATTAAAAGATTTCAAAGGTAGCGTACTCTTCATTACCCATGATCGTAGCTTCTTGGATAATGTAACAACTCGCATCATCGAATTAGATCGCGGCAAGATCACGTCCTTCCCTGGCAATTTCACGACCTATCAAGTACGCAAAGAAGAACAATTAGTTATCGAAGAAGTTGAAGCCGCGAAGTTTGATAAATTTTTAGCGCAAGAAGAAGTCTGGATACGCAAAGGCGTGAAAGCCCGTCGTGTGCGCGATGAAGGCCGTGTTAAACGCCTAGAACAATTGCGCCTGCAACGCGCAGCGCGTCGTGATCAACAAGGCCAAGTGCGTCTCGATGTCACCACAGGTGAGCGCTCAGGCAAGATCGTCGCGGAATTGGAAAACGTCTGCAAGAGCTTTGGCCCGAAAAATATTGTCGATAATTTCTCCAGCATCATTATGCGTGGAGACAAGATCGGTTTGATTGGTCAAAACGGTGCCGGTAAAACGACCCTCTTGAAAATGATTTTGGGTGAAGATCAGCCGGATAGCGGCAATGTCAAACAAGGTAGCAAATTGCAGATCGCCTACTTCGATCAGATGCGCACACAACTGAATGAAGAAGTCAGTCTGGCAGAAACAATTTCACCGGGTAGCGATTTTGTGGAGATCAACGGTCAACGCAAGCACGTGATGTCTTATCTCGGCGATTTCTTGTTCGCACCAGAACGTGCACGCTCACCTGTCAAGACTTTGTCCGGTGGCGAACGCAATCGTCTGTTGTTAGCGCGCTTGTTTGCTAAGCCAGCCAACGTCTTAGTGCTCGATGAACCGACCAATGATCTCGACATCGATACATTAGAGTTACTGGAAGAATTATTGGAAGATTACGATGGCACGGTATTCTTGGTCAGCCATGATAGAACCTTCCTCGATAACGTCGTCACACAAGTTATCGCATCCGAAGGTGAAGGCGTCTGGAAAGAATACATTGGCGGCTATACCGATTGGGAAACTTACAAAAACTCGCCAGCAGGCAAAGCTGTAGCTGCGCCAGCGAAGCAAAAAACCGATAACAAGTCGCCAGTGAGCAGCATGACTGCACCTGCGACAAAAGTCGAAGCTAAGCCGAAAAAGCTCAGCTACAAAGAGCAAAAAGAAT
>JAYVHZ010000172.1:0-14295 GCA_043770645.1 Undibacterium sp.
GATGGCGCAACCCATGCTGGCAATTATGATCTAGCGTATCTACGCTGCATTCCCAACATGGTGGTCATGGCACCGAGCGATGAAAATGAATGTCGTCAGATGTTGAGCACCGGTTACTACTATCCCGGCCCGGCCGCCATCCGTTATCCTCGCGGTGCAGGTATCGGTGCTGTAATTCAGAAAGAGTTAAGCCAACTCACTATCGGTAAAGCGGAATTAAAACGTCAAGGGAAAAACATCGCCATCCTGGCGTTCGGCTCCATGGTGCATCCAGCCTTAAAAGCTGCTGAAACACTCGATGCCACCGTCGTCAATATGCGCTTTGTTAAACCTATCGACAACGCCATGATCGCAGAGATCGCCAACAGCCACGATGCGATCGTGACGATAGAGGAAGGCTGTACTATGGGTGGTGGCGGTTCGGCTATCGCTGAAGCACTAGCGGCTGCTGGTTTGAGCAAGCCTTTGCTGATATTAGGCCTGCCAGATAGATTCGTTGATCACGGTGATCCAGGATTGTTATTGGCACAATGTGGTTTGAATGCGGAAGGTATCGAAGCGTCTATACGTCAACGCTTTTTATAACGAAAAAAGCCAGTGGACTTTTTGTGCACTGGCTTTTTATTTCGTCAAAAATCTTAAGTAATTATCGCGTAATCCCCAAACGCTCCATCCGTCGATACAAAGCTTGTCGACTCAAACCTAATTCGGAAGCCGCTTGCGCCACCACACCCTTGGCTTTGAGGAGCGCTTGTTCTATCGCCTCCTTATCCGGCTCAGCGTCATTCGTTTGCGTAATGATCGCAGTTGCAGGCAAGCCTAGATCCGCGATTTGAATTTCATCACTGGAAGACAACAAACAAGCTCTTTGCATGACGTTTTTTAATTCGCGTACATTGCCCGGCCAATTATGTGCCAACAAACAAGCTTGTGCACCGGTACTTAAACTTTTATCCTCTTCCAAGAACGCCATTGCTATCGGCAAAATATCATCAGGGCGATCCGCCAGTGCAGGCAAATTAAGTTGAATGACATTTAAGCGATAAAACAAATCTTCGCGAAAAGTCCCCGCTTTAATCATACTGGCAAGGTCGGCATTGGTGGCACTTAACACTCTGACTTTGACCTGACGTTCTTTGTTCGACCCCAAACGCTCGAAGCGGCCAGTTTCTAACACACGCAATAATTTAACTTGCCCGGCCAAAGGCAAATTCCCAATTTCATCCAAGAATAAAGTCCCGCCATCGGCCGCTTCAAACTTACCCTCGCGCGCTTTGGTTGCGCCAGTATAGGCACCAGCATCCGCACCAAATAATTCAGCTTCGATCAGCTCTGAAGGAATCGCGCCACAATTTAATACCACGAATGGACCGTCTTCGACTTTAGAGTTCGCTTGAATGATTTCAGCAATACGTTCTTTACCCGCACCATTAGGCCCTGTAATCAAGATCGACACATCTGATTTAGCAACCTGACAAGCCATGCCCAAAACACGTTCTGTGGCGGCGTCTTGCCAAACATAATCACGCAAATCATATTTCGTTTCGAGCTCGCGCTTTTGTTTGCGCTCGCGTTGCACTCGATATTGCAACGCACGATTCACCTGACCGAGTTCAATCAGGTTTTTCACCGTCGCGACCAAACGCTGATCATTCCATGGTTTGGCGAGATAATCAGCGGCGCCCGCTTTAATCAAATCTACTGCCGCATCCAGATGCGTCCACGCGGTCAATAGAATCACTGGCAAATCTGGATGCTGAGCGCGAATTTTTTTAAATAGCGCTACACCTTCTTCGCCCGATGTCGTGTCCTCGGTGAAATTCATATCCTGTATCACCAGATCTACAGCGTGATTTTGCAAGACCACTAAGCCTTGCTCCGGCGATTGCGCACTGACACTTTGTATGTCATGTAAAGACAGCAGCACATCCAAGGCGATGGCGATAGTGGGGTTGTCGTCAATAATCAGAACGGTGGGCATGAGATTCACAAAATAAAATTCTACAAAATAGGTAACAAGGCGCTAGAACAGTGAAATCCCCGTTGCACAAGTACTGGATGGCTTGGCGGCGCGGGTTTCACCCGCCCTACAAATTTGCTCGTGAACTTAAATTCAGTTGCCCTGACAATCCCTGTAACCATTTCTAACAAACGTCAAACACTATACCCCACGGGTCGCGGTTGCTGGCGAAATACTTGCCGCTCTCCAGGCTGGTGCGTACACGGCGATGATACCTAATATCCAAAATAGTAACGGTGACAAAAGCAAATAGGAGACCGGTAATTTCGGCAATTCAAATTGTCCCACCAATACCTGATTCAGACCTAAAGCCAGGGCAATTCCAAATACAATTCCGCCTGTCGTAATCAGCCAATTTTCAGCAATAAAATAGGCCAAAATATCAATGCGCCTCGCACCTAAAGCACGGCGAATGCCAATTTGCTTACGACGCTGTGCCACCCACAGAGTACTCATACCGACGATACCGCTGGCAGTCACAACGACTAACAAAGCGCTAACAGCCAACAACATCCAAGCTAAACCTTTTTCACTGCGATAGCGATCAATACGAAATTCCTCCATACTCTTGGCTTTGACGTAGATGGGTGTTGCCGAGGCTTTGCGCAAAGCCTCTTCCACTTCTTTCATCACGCGGTCACGCTGCCCGGCTTCTGCTCGCACCGCATAACCGTCATAAATCTGTCCGGTGATACGAGCTGGCAATAAAGTCCCGTACTCACCATATAGACTCGCCTGCGCGCCTGAGGTTTGCAATCGTTCTACTACACCGACAATACGCACGCCGTTGGCATTTGAGCCGGTACCAAAGAAAAATTCTTTACCGACAAAGCTGGTTTGCCCAGGAAATAACTTTTCTGCAAGCGCCTTACTGACAATCACTTTTTTGACAAAATCATTGGACAAGTTTGGGTCGATTTCTACAAAATCATCTGTCTGAAAATCTTGGCCTTCAATCACATTTAACTTCCAAGTTTTAACCAGTGAATCAGCGGAAACAAAGATACCAGTGTCAGTACTAGGAACCTCTTGCTTACGATCTACTGCGACGGAAGAATTGCTTCCAGAACGAGAAACAGGAAAAGAACTGGTTCGCGCCACGGAAACCACACCGGGAACGGCACGTATGATATCCGTCTCGCGTTTTTGTAAAGCGACCTGATCATCATGTCCGCCTAAAACTTGATTGCTGACATGTACGCGAAAGACTTCCAATTCATTGGCAATACCGCTAGGGCGTGCTGCCACATCTAGGCGCAAATTAACGATGTAAATCGCGTTCGCAAGAATAGCCAAACTCAGAGCAACTTGTATTGCTACTAAAATTGGCCCTAATTTATTCCGCATTAATGCCGAAAAAATAGGTCTTAGTTCAAATAGTGTTTTCATGATTATCGCTCCGTCATTACTGAGATTTAAGTTGGATTGCTGGTGTTACCTGACATGCGCGCCAGGTTGGTAACAAACCGGCTAACACTGCGGCGCTCACTGACATCACGAAAGTCAACCCAAGCATGGCCCAATCCATATGTGCTACAGCAGCTAATTGTGTCGATTGCAAAGCGATCAGTTCCAAGGCACCGAGTGCCAACAAGACGCCGATCAAGGCACCGACTAAACCCACCACCCCTGTTTCAATCAAGAATTGGATAAATATTTCTCTGCGCGAAGCACCCAGTGCACGACGCACCCCAACCTCAGAGGCGCGTACTGAGAATTTAGCTAATAGCAGACCGATAGTGTTCACCAGACACAGCAATAAGAAACCAAATGCGAGCCAGGCAGAGAGGCGACTATCGTTACCAATCACTTTCATTTCGACTAAAAACTCACGTACAGTGAACAGTCTATTTTTCGTTTGTCGCTGAAAACGTCCTAATTTGTATTGCTCACTCACGTAGCTATCTAGATAGTTTTGTAGCTCGGATCTTTGACTAGCTGATTTCATTTCAAACCAAAAATGGATCCAAGTACATTCAGATTTAAGGCGACCTTCCCAGCCAGGTTCTGAACGCCCAGTGCAGCCCATACTGCCAGCGTGTGAGGTTTCACGACGTACCGCATTACTAAACGGCACCATAAAGTCGGGTTCATCAGAGAACGCGTCTTCACGTCCGTTATAAATATAGAACTTCGGTTTTGGTGCCCAATTATCACTAACACCAACTACCGTAAAATCGCCCTTCATCATCCGAACTTTTTGGCCCACTGGGTTCGACGCACCAAACATTTTTTCAGCGATCTTTTTACTCAACACAACCACGTCAGCAGAACTTTTGTCTTCGCCACTCTGCCATCCTTGTCCAACCACGAATGGAATATCAAACATCGCAAACGTATCGGCACTCACTGCCAGCCCAAACATCGAAAAAGCACCTAGATCCTTACGTGCTGGCTCCGCCGTCGCTTCGATACCATACATCGCAGCACGCCGTTCTCCTTGCTTGCTCTGTAAGAGATTATTCGCATCTTGGTAGGTAAATTGATGATCGTTCGGCTCGTCACCAGGGGTGTAGCCCTCTTTCGGCCCTGAATCGAGAATCGCCGTGAATAAGCGATCACTCTTTTGTGGGATAGGGTCACCTGACATCACATGCAAAATCGTCAGCGTGGAAACACTAGCTGCTACACCAATTGCCAGCGTCAATATCATCAAAGCAGTCAATGCAGGATTGCGCCTTAAACTACGCAGGCCAAGAAAAAAATAGTAAGTTAACATAATCGTTCTACCTTTTATGCTATGTGCAGATTAGTTTCAACATTGTGATGCTCGACCACCAAGCTCGGTGTTTTACGCACCAGATCAGATACCTGACCATCAATGATGTGCACATTACGTTGCGAACGTAGTGCCAACTCAGGATCATGGGTCACCATCAAAATCGTCGTCCCCTTGGCATTAATATCCTCTAACAACTCCATCACGCTACGTGCCATTTGCGTATCCAGATTTCCGGTTGGTTCATCGGCTAATAACAAGCGGGGTGAGCCAGCCAGCGCACGGGCAATCGCCACGCGCTGTTGCTGTCCACCAGACAATTCCGCTGGATAATGTTTCATCCGCGATGCCAATCCCACTTGCGCTAAGGCGTCTTCAATTCTTTCTTTCCGCTCTTTCGTTGCGAAGCCACGATAACGTAAAGGGACGTCAACGTTGTCGAATAAATTCAAATCAGGAATCAAATTAAAGCCTTGAAAAATGAAACCCAATTTTTCATTCCGCAAGCGAGTACGGGCGTTGTCATCCATCCCAGTGACATTGACGCCATCTAAAAAATATTCGCCGCCTGTGTATTCCTCTAACAAACCAGCGATGTTGAGAAATGTGGTCTTACCAGAACCTGAAGGCCCGGTGACTGTGACAAACTCACCTTGTTTGACGTGAATTTCAAAACCACGTAAAGCATGCGTCTCTATCATGTGGGTACGATAAACTTTGCTCAGATTTTTCATGTGTAACATAGCGTTTCCTTTACTGTTTTTTTTAAGAACTAATTATTCAAAGAGATTTTTTCTGCATTTTCAAACTGATCGGTGCCAGCTACGACAACCTTGTCGCCGATCTTCAATCCATCCACAATTTCTACTGCCGAGATACTGGTTGCACCGAGTTTAAATGGGCGACGGATCGCGATATTGTTTTCGACTACATACACAAATCGACCGCCTTCACTTTCCACAAATGGACCGCGTGCCAGCATTAAGACATTGGGTTTTTCTTCAATTAATAAACGTGCCGAAACGCGCTGACTTTGACGCAGACCAGACGGTTGGGTGCCATCAAAACGTACCCGCGCTAACACTTGATTCTTCACCACCTCGGGCGATAAAGCAGACAACTTGCCTTTGGTGGTCACGCCATTAATCGTGATCTCGGCAGTCATACCTAAACCTAAATCAGCGACATAAGTCTCTGGAATTTCTAGTTCGACTTCGAGTTGAGATAGATCGACTAAGGTCATCAAAGCCGTATTCGCTGCGACTACGCTACGATTGGCGACCGACAAAGTACCGACCATGCCATCCACTGGTGCTTTGAGTTTGAGTTCTTCGACCTTGCGCTTTGCGTCATCACGGACTAGACGCTGTTGTTCTAGTTGTGCGCTCTTGGTTTTGAGATTCAAATCCACATCTTCATTCTCTAAACCCGTCGCGGCTTCGGCATGTTTAGCACGAATCTCCGCTGTCTTTAAGGCGTCTTGCGCCCGCATATAATCGATCTTAGAAATAACCCCAGAAGGCCCGGCTTTTTCGAAACGTTCAAAAGTGCGAGCGGCTGTGACGCGTTCAATTTCCGCCTGATCCGCATCACGCCTTGCGATGAGTTTTTGTTTGCGAGCGAGGATTCTTTGGCGTGCAACTTCGGCCTCTAGCTGGTCGTAGTTTGCTTGCTCGCGTTTGAGCAAGCTAGTCAAATCGGGCGACTCCAATTCAGCGACGATATCACCTTTTTTTACCATGTCGCCGGCTTTGACTTTTAAAGTGACGGTGCTCGAAGCTGTGGAATATAAGGTCGGGCTGATCGCAGCCACCATGCGCCCGTTAACCGCAACATCACGTACTAAAGTGCCACGGCTGACTTCGGCAATTTTGATACGTGAGGCATTGATGGATTTAGTGCTATTCGCAAACCCGCGCAACAGAAAAATGCTGATGACGATAAAAGCGATTGCCAAACTCACGCCAACAATCATCTTCTTTCTACGCCAGAGCGGCGCTGCTGCGATGATTGCATCTTGACCGGAAGTATCTCGAATCATGGAATATCCTACTAAAGAGTGAAAGCGAATAACAACTCTTTAGCAGGAACTATGCCAAGTAAAATGTTTCGATTAAGTCTTTGATTTTATTGAAAACATTTGAAATTAGAGTGCGACAGGATCGATGTCCGCCATAGCTGTCCGGACACACACGGACACGGTTCGACTATCTCAACAACTACATCGACGCTTTGGTCAAAATAAAGATACCGACAAAAATCACTAACATGCCCACGATCTTTTGCAGATTCATCGTTTCATGCAAGATGAGATAACTAGCCAGCGCGATGCCAACAAATGTCAAACCCGCCATCAAGGGGGAAGCAATGCTCAATGCGGCTTGCGACAAGACCTGCAGAGTCAGCAAAAAACTAAGTCCGTACAAAATCACACTCGTCATTAATTGCCAAGAAAAGTAAGTGCTCAAATCACGCATCTGAAAGCCATTCTGGCTCGCGAGTTTCATCAATACCTGCGCCGACACGTTACACAAAACCGCGATTAAGGCGATGCTCAGTTGTTTCATGATTCTTCCTTATCTTTGGAATCGATGGTGTCGGTCCGCAGCAAGTAACTTGGGCGTCCCTTAATCTCATCATACAAACGCGCCAAGTAATGCCCAATCACGCCCAAGCTTAGCAGTATCGCCCCGCCAATAATGATGATTAAGAGATTGACCGTGGTAAAACCATCGACCGCTTTACCTTCGAGTTTTTGTAACAAGCTATTCCCGCCTATGACTAGACCAAACAATAAAGTCGCGATGCCTAAATAGATCACAAGCTTTAGAGGCAAGCTGGAAAAGCTAGTAATGTTATTCACCGCATAGCGTAATAATTTAAGACGATTCCATTTGCTCTCGGTACCATCGGGGCGATCTGCCACTTCAAACGGTAATTGCCCACTCGGGAAATTCGCCCAAGAAATCAGTCCGCGAAAAAATCGCTGACGCTCAGGCAAAGCCAAGAGCATTTGCACGACCTGTTTATCGAGTAATTTAAAATCAGAATGTCCACGCAGATCTAAGCCAGACATACTCTTGAACAAGGCGTAAAAGGCTTTAGCTAAATACTTTTGCGACCAGCTTTCACGCGCACGTTGCGCCTTGACGGCGTGCACTACAAGTAAGCCGTTTTCCCATAACTTAATCATGGGAGCGATCAAACTTGGTGGGTGCTGCAGATCGGCATCGATCACCACAATCGCATCGCCTTGGGCGTGCTGCAGACCAGCTAGAATCGCGGCCTCCTTACCAAAATTACGGGTAAAACTGATCGCGCGTAGCCGTGATTCTTGCTGGCACATATTTGCTAACACCGCTGCTGTCTCATCGGCAGAACCATCATTGATCGCAACAATCTCCAAACGATAAAGATCTGCATGTTGCGGTCCTAAACCCTGTTCAACTGCGTGAATGATCGCGGGAATACTAGTCTGTATCAACTGAGCTTCGTTGTAGACTGGGATCACAATGCTAATAGTTTTTTTAGTCGTGTTCATCGTGAAATTTTCACTTATCCAATTTTCTTAAATGCAAAGCGTGGATGATGATCTTGCCTTGCCCATTGAAAAAACTACGAAACTCGATTAATTGATTCGCGGTATCTGCTCTTATCATCACTGGTACGCGCAAAGATTGCTTCACATTGCCAGTGCCGAATAATTGGCCTTGCGCCAAACGCAGTCCGCCATCTTTTGTGGCCGGCAAAGTTACCCAGACATCCCAAGTGGCTTGTTCCACCGTCGTCGCCAAATCAGCCTGATATTCAAACTCAAACTCATAAGAACCTTGCTCCAATCGAACATAAGGACCGTAATTGAGCACCCCCGCTTTGCTATTCGAACTCAAGACATCACTGAGTTGACCAACTTGCGTTGGCAATTCTTTGCCGCTCCAATGCAACTCGTGTAGCTTGCCTTGAAATGCAGTCCCCAAATTCTGCGCCATCAATAGAGATCGCGTCTGTTGTGATCCGCATACGAGAAAACTCCGCCACTTCACGCAAGCCTGCTGTGCCACGGCGTCGACAAACCCCTTAGGCGCACTCATCAAACTCTTCGTCGGCATGACGTACAAAGCGTTAGGAACAAAGTTTTGATCGAAGTAGGCTCGGTTCTTTTGACAATCAACTTTATCGCGGGCGATGTAACCTGTGTCTATCCGTTTCTGATATTGCGCTGCAAGTCGTTGGAAGAACCACACCATCTGTTCATTGGTCGGATCACAGGAAAAAGCTGGATACACATGCAAATCCTGCACTTGCTGCATCACTGGCTGCCATGCGACTAAATCGCCTTTGCTTGGTTCACCAGCGATTCGCGTCAAGCGTTCGCTAAAGTCACGCGTATCGACAAATTGCAAACCCAAGGCGAACAAGACCAAAGCTAACTTAGCTTTACTCATCGTCTGCATGACGCCAGCCAGACTAATAAATAAAAGCGTGTACGCCACTAACCAAAAAAAGCGACCACTGCTTCGGAAACTATCCGTGATTTTTCGTAGGCTCTCCGGCACCGTATATTCAAACAATAAGTGATCATTCCAGTACACCCGATTGGCAATCACATACAAAGTTAAGGCCAACAGGAATAAGATAAACCATTGATATTGACGAAATAAGGCCAGCACTTGTCCACGCGCCAAATACACACTGATCGGCAGTAGCAAAAAGACGCCAAAACCCAGATAATTCAATCCTTCGTATTGCCCGGTAGTCGGGTCGGCAAAATGGTAAGCGGCAAACTGATGCGCACTCTCACTTGCAGCGCAAGAATAAAAATGACTGCCACAAAACGGTGAGCTCAAGTTCATCGAATATTCACCAAAGCCAAAGCTCGTCGTATTCTGCCCGCCATAGCCCATGACGAAAAAAATCAAGGCAATCAGGGCTACCGATATCATCAACAATTTCGCGCCAAGAGCCCAACGACGATGCAACAATCCTTCTTCGATTAGACTAAACAAAAACAGCGAGTACAACATTGCAAAAAAATAGGGGTGAATCAACAAGCCTAACAAACTCAAAGCCAACAAATACGACTGCGCCCGATTCACCTCCATCGTTTCACGCCGTTTTTGAAAATACACCGCCAATCCAAACAACAATAAACACTGCGTCATCAAGGCAGTATGCCCAAAGCGCCACATCAAAGCAGGCCACAAGCAGGCAAACACGCCAGCAACCACAGTAGCAAAAATCGAGCGCGCACCGAGACTACGCATCAACACGCCCGCGGCTATCGCTTGTCCAATAAAAGCTAAAATATGCCACAGCGCGATGTAATGAAAATCCGCTGGCAACCAAGCGACGAAGGGCTTAAACAACAATGCAGCCAAAGGAATGCTATCCATGAAGGCGATATTCACACCATCGGGACTATTAATGCGGGTCGTGTGCAATAAAGGAAAACGCCAACTATCTTGGGCATAAAACTGCCAGCCAGCGATATGCTGCGAGGCATCGATTTTTTCAAAAAATCCGCCCTGCCCTTGCCAGAAACTTAGCGGAAATAAAAACCCTAGCATCAATACACCAATTAACAGCGCTGCCAATAAGCTCTGCCGAGCACTAGCATCACGTGTCAGCCATGCTAGTCCATGCGTCGGTTGCGAAAGTTGGTCCAAACTTGTTTTCATCGTTATCGCCTGCTTTGCTTGCTCATTTACTTATTTATCTTCCAGACCAGGCACGGCGATCACTTTGCCTGCCACGTGGGTCGTTAATACAATGGCAGTCGAGGTCGAACCGAAGGCATTGAGCGCATTAATGATCTGCTGCAAATGTTCAACATCCGTTGCCAACACCTTCATCACCGCACCGTCTTCTCCCGTGACGGTGTAACAATCAATGATTTCAGGACAGTCGGCAACGTACTGCGCATAAGGGCGACCTTGCTGAGTTGAGACCCGTATCATCGCGGTGATATCGTAGCCCAAGGCTTTAGGATTAATGTCGGCACGATAGCCGCGGATAATGTTGCTGCTTTCCAAACGCTTGATACGCTCGGATACCGCAGGCTGACTCAAATGGATTTGTCGGCCGATTTCCGCATGCGACATCCGCGCATCTTCTTGCAATAATTGCAGGATTTTCTTATCGAATTGATCGATTTTTTGATTCATAAGCAAAACCTCGTGATTTCATGGACTTCCAAGGTCAAAACCCCTTTTCGCCTTTGTATGCCCATTTTGTTTTGGCATTGTACGCGCTACAGTGATGCATCTCAAATTGACTTTTCCTCCGGATTCCAACGCCATGACTATCGCCATCACCGCACAACAAATTCAAACCATCGCCCAGACCTACCAAACCCCATGCTGGGCCTACGATGCGGCATTGATTCGTAGCCAAATTGCGCAATTGCGCCAGTTTGACGTGATCCGTTTTGCCCAGAAATCCTGTAGCAATATTCACATCTTGCGTTTAATGCGCGAACAAGGTGTCTTGGTCGATTCGGTATCGTTAGGCGAAGTCGACCGCGCGCTGGTTGCGGGTTTCGATCCGGCAGCTAATAGTGAACATGCGCCTATCGTCTTCACCGCCGACCTGCTCGACCGCCATGCTTTGCAACGTGTTGTGGAATTAAAAATCCCCGTCAACTGCGGCTCACCACAAATGTTAGAGCAGCTAGGGAAAGCCAGCCCAGGCCATCCAGTCTGGCTGCGCATCAACCCAGGATTCGGTCATGGCCATAGCCGTAAAACCAATACCGGCGGCGAGCAAAGCAAACACGGGATCTGGCACGAAGAGTTACCAAAAGCCTATGCGCTGATTCAACAATATGGGTTACAACTAGTTGGCTTACACATGCACATAGGTTCAGGTGTCGATTACGATCATTTGCAAAGTGTGTGTGACGCGATGATAGCTCAAGTCAAAGCTTGCCCGCTGGATCTGCAAGCCATTTCCATTGGTGGTGGCTTATCCATTCCTTACCAAGCAGCTGAACCCGAAGTCGATACCGGCCATTATTTTGAGATCTGGGATAAAGCACGCACGCAAATCGAAACGCATCTCGGTCACAAGATCAGTATGGAAATCGAACCGGGACGATTCCTAGTCGCGCAATCAGGCATCTTGATTTCAGAACTACGCGCACAAAAACAAGTCGGCAATAATTATTTCGTCTTCGTCGATGCTGGCTTTAATGATTTGGTACGACCATCCATGTACGGCAGCTATCACCGAATCAGCGCGCACACTGCGGACGGCAATTTGCGCGCAGGTGAATCGCGTCCTAGCGTAGTCGCGGGTCCACTGTGCGAATCTGGTGACGTTTTTACCCAAGAAGAAGGTGGCGTGGTTACTCATCAAAATTTACCGACTTGCGAAGTTGGCGACTTAATCGTGTTCCACGACGCTGGAGCCTATGGCGCTAGCATGTCGTCGAATTACAATTCACGGCCTTTAATTCCTGAAGTATTGGTGGATGGCGATCAAATGCGTTTGATTCGTCGTCGGCAGACTATTCAGGAGTTGATGGGATTGGAGATGATGAATATTAGTTGAATGACCCAAAAACGACTTGAGGCGGCGACTAGTCTGAAAGATGGGGATAGGAAGGCTTTCCGCATCAGAATGAATGCCAAGGCGCTGGCATTTTTTTCATAAAAGTCTAAAGAAATCTATCGAAAAATGACAGTGGTTGAGTAGCTACCAACTGTCTTTGCTGCGGAATATAATTTTAATGACTTTGCATTTTAGTATTAATTGATATCGATTTCCTTTGGCATTGTTTCCAGTTTCCACCATGAAAAAGACATTCCAAAAATTCAAATTGACGTAGCTTGTGTCGCCGTAGATAATCAAATTCGAGCTTGTACTTTTGCGCGAAAACTGTTTGTTTTTGGAGGGGAATTCGTATGTCGCGGCTTTTTACCCATCGTTCCATCCTAAGCATTCTCGTTGTTCTATTGTTTTGCAGAGTTGCCTTTGCTAACGAACCTAAGCCCATCACATTACTATTACCAGAATTGAAGGGCCATCACGGAAAATCACTACCGATACAGAAGGAGGTAAAAATTTTGGTGAGTTTTTTTGAACGTGAAACTGGTTTGCGATTTGAAATAAAAACAGTCCCTTGGAATCGTGTTAAATGGATGATAGAGAATGGTGATGGTATCGCCTATGGCATCTCAAAGGCGCCGGAGCGATTATCCATATATCACTATTCTTTGCCGATAAAAAAAGATAAGGTTTGGGCGATTACTCATGGCGCCACGAGTCTACCAATTAATTCGGTGGATGACTTGCGTGGACGAAAAGTGTTGATGACACGAGGCACTACCTACGGTTTGGAATTTGAACAAGCAAAGGGGCAATTTTTTGAAGTAACAGAGAGCTATAACATAACACCAGAGCACTTACTTAATCTCTTAAAAGATACAAAGAATGTGGTGTTGTGGTCGCAAAAAGAGTCTCTGGATGCGCAACAGTTTACGACTTTTTTTCATAGCGTTGCGCTTCCCAGTTACAACATGCCGGGATTGGCAACGCTCCAATTTAACGTGTCAAGTAAGCCGATTTTTTTCGACACAATACACTTTGCGAGTGGCAAAAATAAATTTAAAGTAGAGATGGATTTACTTGATAAAGCGATTAGTCGAAGTACACAAAATGGTGTCTTGGCAAAAATTTTATACGGTGAAAAATAGTGGTGAATGATGGGCATGGGTGCCCACCAATAAAGTGTATTTAATCTTTTAAAATTTATATTCATAGTTGAGATTAATGTTACGTGCGCGATCCGCAGTGGTGCACAAACGACTCGAGTAACCAGGCACATGCTATTACTGATGGGAGTTGGTGAGAAATTAGAAATTGGGATAGAAATTTAGGTCACCCATCAACCGAAGAGAGTAAAGAAGTCAAACAAAATACTCGCAAAAACCGCGATAATTTTTCACCAATGTTGCATCGGCATCACATTTGTTTTACAAAAGTTCCTCATGCCCTTTGCTTCTCTTGGTGATTGCGAGAATCACACCAGTCACCCATGTGGATCAAGCGGGAATGGATACTCTTTCCTCGCCCTAGCAGCTTGCTGCCCCAGAAGCATCTCGGCACCGCTTTGCGTCCAGACGAAAAAATGGAAACCGTCATTTTAAGCAAAACCTACGCGGCCCCCGTCTAGACGCCCCATCCTGCACGGTTTGCTATTCACAAATTATTTTCAGCGCCGTCGCGTATCAATCAACCCGCAAAAAGTGATAAAGACATTCTGCAAGCAGCGACCGTTATATGCGCGATGGAGGATAAATATCCGGGGGATATTGAAGAAGCTTTGATCGCATTCCCGATTCGGGAAAAGCAATCATGTTGCAAGGTGCGAGAAGAGCCTTGCCGTTCATAAAATCACATTCTGAACAATATGCCGATAATCTAACAGAAGTCATTGAAGGCTTAAACTAAGCTGCGTTGACATATCACATTGCGTATTCAATAGCAGCTATGTGTGAAAAAGTCCTTTAAAAATAGAAAACATTTCAATTTCCCTTGACAATTCATACACCTC
>JAYVHZ010000173.1:0-7398 GCA_043770645.1 Undibacterium sp.
GCGATGCCTTGCGCATTACCAATTTATCCTTAGCGGTTTCGCAGGCTGGTAGTCGCTTGGAAGACAATGACTGGCAATCCTTACTTGATGCTTTGGTTGCAAAAAACCTTGAGCTGAAACATCAATCTGTCTTAGACGCTGCAGCCGAACATGTCTTCACCAATCTACCAGACGCCTATGAAGTTTTAATCGAGGCCATTGAATCGATTGCCACGTCTGGTCGCACACAGGATGGTGAAACCTCATACGACTTACTCCTAGTTGCTGCACCAATTCTGGCATGGAGCCGCTTTGATATCGCATCAGGGCCGATTTCGTCCACCATACTTAAATCACTGACGACAAGCTGGCGCGAATCTTTGCTTTGCAAAGGCGTACAAGTTTGTCTTTTGCCGACCTTATATTCCATCGATCAACTGCCACAAGATCATTGCTCAATTAACGAACTTTTACATCACACTGCACAAGATTTTTTAAGAAACAAAGCGATTGCTGCGTCCAAGGATTTGCCGAAAACAGTGCCCTTCCTAGCCGATAGCCGCTATCTCCTTGGGGTGGTTTTAGCCCCTATCAATGCACCGCTATTCCAATGGCAAATGACACCCTCCCCTTTCGATATTGCGAAAGCGAAAGAGGCTGCATTATTACTTTGGAAGCAAAGAGCGCACGCCGATATCGCACACTTATTGCCAGGCTGTGGCTTTGAATTTTTACTCCCAGAGTCTTACTACTCTGCTTGCCGCGAAGCGGATATTTTGGTGCGTCCTATTTCCATTCGCGCGACTGTCTTTTATTTGAGCCAAACCCTCAATGTGGAAGCAAGCGAGCTCGGTGCCATCATTGGACGCTTCGGTCCAGAAACGCAGCCAGGTCAAGTCGATGAAATCAGAATTGGATTCACGCTAAAAAAAGAGCCAGAGATTATTTATGGTGTAATTTGGCCACTGTATCAACAAGAGGACGAGCTCAATGCTTTGGTCGGCCCATCGATTTCTGCTATTGACGAACGTGAAGGTGAAATTCCAACTTTGCTCAAAGAAAGCGGCATTCATCAAATCCAGATTCTGGAAGATATTTACGGTATGGAATTTTGCGATGACTGCCAAGCACCGTTGTATGCCGATGCGGAAGGTGATTTAGTTCATCCGGAGATGCCAGATGATGCGCCGCCGGAAGGCTCAGTACATTTGCATTAAAGCTTTTTGAATTTCGATAATGCCAACCACAAAAAAGCCAGTCAAACTGACTGGCTTTTTGCATGGAACAAAGCTTTAAAGCACTGCTACCAACGTGAAAACGGATGTTTGAACAAATTGGCATTGGCGTAACGATAATCGTGGCTCACCTCTTCTCCCAACCAGGCGGGTTTGCTAAATGCCTGGTTTGCATTTATCAACTCGATTTCCGCCACGACTAAACCAAGGTTTTCTCCAAAAAATTCATCAACTTCCCACACCACATCACCTATCCCAATTCGGTAACGGTTTTTTTCAATTAGAGGTTGCTCACATAAGCCATCCAATAACTCTTGAGCATCTACCAGTGGGATTGGATATTCCCACTCACCGCGGGTGATGCCTTGCGTTTTGCCTTTAATTGTTAACATCGCCGATTGATCTTCAATCCTTACCCGCACTACACGACCAGCTTGCGAACTCAAGTAGCCTTGGCGCATAAACACAGGCGTTGCCAATCCTTTCCAGTCATCGCCAAGAACCAAAAATTTTCTTTCGATTTCTATGCCCACCGTGATCAGCTCTTCAAAGCAGTCAAAATCGGCTGCAACATCGCTTCGCCAAGTTTCATACTACGAGCGCCATCCCAACCAACTTCTAAGTCAGGCATATTCGCATTGTCCTTAAATGGCAATTCTAAAGTCAGTGAAACGCACTTATAGGTATGACCGATGTACTTGGATGCTAGCTTCAACAAGTCTTCATTGTATTTGCTTGCTTCATAACCAAACTTAGTTTGAAAGTCTGGACTCGCAGCACAGAAACTATCGACGAACGCATTTTGTTCTCTTACCTGTTTGTCACTAAAGCCTTCCAACATTTCACTACCTGCGACAAACACATAAGGCAAACCTTCATCGCCATGAATATCTAAGAACAAGTCGCAACCAACTTCTTCAATTTTCTTTTTGACGTAATACACTTCTGGACTCGTCTCAAGTGAAGGAGTCATCCATTCGCGATTCAAATTCGCACCGGCCGCATTGGTGCGCAAATTACCTCGAACAGAACCATCGGGATTCATATTCGGCACCACATACAAGACCGCTTTATCTAAAATCGCACGAGCAATTGGATTCGCCAAATCTAGTAATGCATTCAAGGTGCCTTCAACTAACCACTCGGCCATGGTTTCACCAGGATGTTGACGAGCGATAATCCATACTTTTTTCTCAGCACTTGGATTGCCTACTATGACTAAATTCAAGTCACGTCCATCCAGTGTGCTTCCTAAATCCTCAACACGCACCTGTTCAGACTGTTCAACGCTACCTAGCAGTGCTAAATGACGCTCCCAACTGTAGGGTTCAAAATAGGCGTAATACACACTATCGGTTTCAGGTGTGTGCTTGATCGTCATGACCTTGCCATCAAATTCAGTTTCAACTCGAAACCAATTCTCGCGGTCGTAACTGGCCACAGCACGATAACCTTCCCAGCCATCTGCATATGTCGCATCACCCGCATTCATAATCTGGATAGTCGCTTCTTGATCGCGTGCACCTTGTAGGCGGAAATAAAACCATTGCATAAATTCAGCATTAGAATCCGCACGTAGTTTTAGTTGAATATTTTCAGCATCCACTGTACTGACGACTTCAATAGCACCTGCATCAAAATTTTGGCTAATCTTTATAGACATAGTAATCTCTTAAGGTAAATAAAATTTCTTGCGCTTGGCAAGAGAAAACATCCACGCTGCGCATAGCAACGTCATATCGCTATTGTCACCGTTTTTAAACTAGTCTGACAATCATTAAAGTTAAATTGAATCGCAATAAAAATGCTCAGAATAGAGCGAAATCAGTTTTTTACACATTTTTCAATGGAAAAAAAACACTGGGTAATCTATAATCCGCTGCTCAAAGTCGGGGCGTAGCGCAGCCTGGTAGCGTACGTGCATGGGGTGCACGGGGTCGCAAGTTCGAATCTTGCCGTCCCGACCAATTGAATCAAGAAACTAGCATTAAGCAAATCAAAGCAAAGACCGTGCGAAGTTATTAATAACTGCAATATCCGGTGGCATCGAAGTAAATGGAATCTGTTCTCGCTCAAGAGTTTCACGGAGGGCGATATCAATGCGCCTTGCTTCGTCTTCATTCTGAAATCGCCCTACTTGCACATATTTTTTATCACCACGTTCAACCAAGATGTTGATGTTATCGTGATGTCCATACCAATTTAGAATTTGACGCCTGGTTTTCGCTACATCGCAAATATTCTCGCTATATGTATCGTTGTAATAGAGGACTTGCAGCAACGCGCATTCCGTGACTAGGTATTGCACTTGCCCATCCAATAAATCGAGCATTTCGAACTGTCTTTGAGCAACCTGATATTGATTCTTGAGTGCTTCAAAATCTTTTTGCCAGACCAAAGACTTTGCATAGTCAGGAATCTGTTCCACGGACTTATGTCGCAAATTTAGATTGAGAATAATTGCAGAAGAAAAAAGCGATTTATCACAACCAGGACCACCAATAATATTGATGACTTTGGTTGGATAGAGTCGCATCTTATGTTCTTGACTAAGGCGCGAAGCACCAGTAACTTGAACTGACATATTAACCTCAAGAATAGATTGAACGCCGTTCGATGCTAGCACAGCAGCTTAAAGAATAGGATTTTTGATGGCCGACTGCTTTTAGTTTTAATTAGATCTGGAAAAATTCAACTATATCAATGCATAACATGTCTCTTTTTTGCTTAACGAAATGAAAGCAATCTTGCTATCTGACAGACCCGATCTTAGGCCATAGGCAAATTGAGAAAAATGACTCTCAAAACAAAACAGGGCTAAATCATCACTGATTTAACCCTGAGCTGGCGAAAGTCTTTGCGAATCAATCGACGCGAATAACTTGATCGCCAATACGGAACTTTTCCCGACGGTCACCCATCAATCCACGTAAGTCCTTGATGCTCAAATCACTTATTTCGTGCATACGAATAAGTAAGGATGCGCCAACCGGTAAATGATGATGGCGAATCTTGCTAATTACTGGTGGTGCTACTTCTAATGCCCGCGATAAAGCTGCATCATTCTTCAAATGCAATTGTTTGATCAGTGTATCCAAAAGATTATTAGGATTGTAATCAAAATCATCTGATTTTAAGTCTAAAAGGTTTGCCATTTTTCTCTCACTCTTCACAAAATACAGTTAAAAAATTATCTGTATGTGCCAAACCAAATCGGTTTGGCTGCTATTTTTAATTTCGCATTCGCAATTTAAAATGTGAATGCGCCCACTTCAAAAAAAGATACCGTGTCGTACACCCATTACAACTTAGTAATCACTATGTAATAATTCACATTCATGATTATTAAGATCACATAAAACACAAAAAACCCTTTTTGACTGGCTTACATGCGCGATTTTTGATCTATGTCAAATAAACGTGCAATCATTTATTGGCGGAAAGACAGGGATTTGAACCCTGGATACGTCATAAACGTATGCCGGATTTCGAGTCCGGTGCATTCGACCACTCTGCCATCTTTCCAAACTACTAAAAACTGCCAAGCTTACGATTGTAGCAAAGTTCAAAACTGATTGGTAGCCTGTTTTTTTAGCAACTATTCTCTCGAAAGCCGCATCTTCATTGGATTTTTCATTTTATATCTTGAATATATAAGGAAGTAAAGATTATTTCCAGATGAAAACAATATGCAGATGGCGCATTAGAGTAATTACTCTAATTAAAGCTTAAACCCCAGTGTTTTCTCATTAAATCTCCTTTCAAAACACAACATTTGAGATAACAAGATTTCATTTTAAATAATTTCTCCAGAAATAATTGCCAGACAGACGGTATTGAAATACTCAGGTCACATTTTGACTGTAAGCTCCAAATGTCACTTTGTCATCTTCAATAGATAATTTCAAAAGGTAAAGTTTTCAAAATATGGAACAAGACTCACAAATTCTTTCCAACATTACATCTTGCGATAAGACGACAAAAGCAGCTCAGTGTAAAGACGAACTAGGGAAGAAGCCGCTACTAGTGCACCTCAAAAGAATCATCGAGGACCGCCACCTTAACGCTCGCTTTCAACCAATTATTCAAATGTCTGACGGACGAGTTTTAGGCTATGAAGGGCTTATCAGAGGACCATCGGACAGCCCATTACACTCTCCCATTAACTTATTTCAAGCTGCTGCAGAACATAATCTCAGTGTGAGTGTTGAGCACTTATGCAGACGAATCGTGTTAGAACAATTCAAAGCGCTAAATTTACCTGGCAAATTATTTTTGAATGTTAGTCCAGAGTGCCTATTGCAGCGCGATGCTAGGCATGGTGATACGCTTAATTACATCCATGAATTGGGTATTAATCCAGAAAGCGTGATTATCGAACTCACCGAATATCAACCGACACACGATTACGCTTTGTTACACGAAGCTGTTTTGCACTATCGACAAATGGGGTTTGAAATTGCAATAGATGATTTAGGCGAAGGTTTTTCTAGTTTGCGACTTTGGTCAGAACTCCAACCAGAATTTGTAAAAATAGACATGCATTTCATTCATGGCATCGACAAGGATGCAGTAAAACAGCAATTTGTACGCTCTATTCAAGGTATTGCAGAAAAATCAGGCTCTCGTGTGGTTGCTGAGGGTATAGAAACTCAAGCGGAGCTGATCACTTTACGTGATCTTGGTGTCGCTTGCGGTCAGGGCTACCACATCGCCAAACCACATGCCAATCCGGCAAAGGCAATTTCAGCCGAAGTAGCCAAGGCTCTGTCAGCCAGACAATTCATGAAAGCTATCCCCCTAGTTGTAAGCGAGCCTGCTGTGACTATTAAAAATTTGATTAAAACGCCACCATTTATCACGTCATCAACGCTCAATAACGAAGTTGAAAATCTATTTCTTGCTGATCCAAAACTAAGAATAATCCCAGTAGTAGATCAACAAATCCCAGTCGGCATTATCAATCGGCACGCGATGATTGATCGTTTTTCACGACCATTTCAACGCGAGCTTTATGGAAGAAAGCCTTGCTCGATCTTTATGGATAGCAAGCCACTTGTCGTCGAACAAAACACGAGCTTGCAGCAAGTGAGCCATATGATCGTGGAAGCCGATCCCGAACACTTAATCAATGGGATCATCGTCGTCGAAAACGGTCAATATTCAGGATTGGCAACGGGCCCAGACTTAATGCGTGAAATCACAAAAATGCAAATTGAGGCGGCACGTTATGCCAACCCGTTAACCCAATTACCGGGCAATGTCCCTATCAACCAGCATATCGATCAACTGCTTCAAGATCAAACTCCGTTCTTAGCCTGCTACTGCGATTTGGATCATTTCAAACCATTTAATGATATTTACGGCTATCAACGCGGCGATGAAGTTATACAAATCACCAGCAAAATCATTACGCAACACTGCGATCACAATCAAGATTTTGTTGGGCATATCGGTGGTGATGACTTTATTGTGCTGTTTCGCAGTGAGGACTGGGAACTGCGCTGTCAAAACATTCTACAAACTTTTGCAGATGAAATTGTCGATTTTTACAGTATTGAAGATCGCGAACGCGGCGGCTACATCAGCGAAGACAGACAAGGAAAGAAAGTTTTTTATCCACTCATCAGTTTATCTTTAGGTGTAATTCGCGCCAATGCCGGACAGTATGCCTCACATCACCAAATTGCGATCGCTGCTGCTGATGCAAAGAAACAAGCAAAACGCTTATTTGGAAATAGTTTGTTTGTCGATAGGCGTCGGGACGCCACCGTTGTGGCGTAAAAAAAAGCAGTCCACAAAGGACTGCTTTTTTATTCACTGAACCTAATTCTTGCAACTATTTTTTTGCAAGTAAAACCTCAACGCCCCCCATATATGGGCGCAATACGTCAGGAATAATGACACTTCCATCTTCTTGCTGGTAATTCTCCAAAACCGCCACCAAGGTACGTCCCACCGCCAAGGCGGAGCCATTCAAGGTATGCACGAATTCTGTTTTGCCTTGCGCATTTCGGAAACGCGCTTGCATGCGACGTGCTTGAAAAGCGCCCATATTGGAAATCGAAGAAATTTCACGATAGGTATTTTGCGCTGGCAACCAAACTTCCAAGTCATAAGTCTTAGTCGCACCAAAGCCCATGTCGCCAGTACACAAGCTCATCACGCGGTAGGCCAGACCCAG
>JAYVHZ010000174.1:0-3906 GCA_043770645.1 Undibacterium sp.
TTGGCCGTTATTGAATGCACTGTTGAATACCGCAGGCGGCGCGAGCTGGGTTTCTTTGCATCACGGTGGTGGCGTAGGGATGGGTTACTCGCAGCACTCAGGCATGGTGATTGTTGCTGATGGTACAGATGCAGCGGCGAAACGTTTGGCCCGCGTATTGGTCAACGATTGTGGCTCAGGTGTGATGCGTCATGCTGATGCCGGTTACGAACAAGCCGTGGCATGCGCTAAGCGTAATGGCTTGCAATTGCCGATGATTAAATAAATTTTGTTGAGTTGAATAGTTAAAACCCCTCAACGCCGAGACGCGGAGACGCAGAGGAGCGCAGAGAAAAGCATGTGTATTTTTGCTTCTGCTCTTCCTATCTTTTCGAATTTCTCTGCGACTCTGCGCCTCGGCGTTGAGGGGTTTTGAAAAAATAGAGGATTAGATATGAACACAACTTTCACCATCCAACCAGGTCAATTTAAACTCGCGGACTTACGCGCGATCTGGAAACAGCCTTTTAAATTAGCTTTGGCCGAATCAGCCTACGCGGCAATCAATGAAGCCTCTGCGACGATTGATCGTATCGTCGCGAAAGGGGATGCCGCTTACGGTATCAATACCGGTTTTGGTAAATTGGCGAAGACTCGAATTCCAGATGAAGATTTAGAACTGCTACAAAAAAATCTGATCTTGTCACACTCTGTCGGCTCTGGTGAGCTGATCGCTGACGACGTCTTACGTTTGATTATTGCGATGAAAATAGCGAGCTTGGCGCGCGGTTTTTCTGGGATTCGCGCATCTGTTATTGACACGATGATCGCAGCTTATAACGCGGGCATCATGCCAGCAATTCCAGTCAAAGGTTCGGTCGGTGCCTCTGGCGATTTAGCACCTTTGTCGCACATGACTTTAGCTATCATGGGCGAAGGTCAGGTACGTGTTGATGGTCAGATGGTCGATGCCAAAGCAGCGTTAGCTAAAGCTGCTATCACGCCAGTCGTATTAGCAGCGAAAGAAGGCTTGGCCTTGATCAACGGTACGCAAGTTTCAACGGCATTGGCATTGAATGGTTTATTTTTGGCCGAGCGTTTGTTAGAAGCTGCGACCATCACGGGTGCTTTGTCAGTCGATGCCGCAAAAGGCAGCGATGCGCCATTTGATCCACGTATTCATGCAGTGCGTGGTCAGCCTGGTCAAATCGCGACAGCGAATATTTATCGTACTTTGTTGAATGGCAGTGAAATTCGTCAATCCCATTTAGTCAACGACGAGCGCGTGCAAGATCCTTACTGCTTGCGTTGCCAGCCACAAGTAATGGGCGCATGTTTGGACATCATCAATAATGCCGCGCGGACTTTGCTGACGGAAGCCAATGCGGTGACGGATAACCCATTAGTGTTTGTTGACACGAATGAAGTGATTTCTGGTGGTAATTTCCACGCTGAGCCAGTGGCGTTCGCGGCTGATACTTTGGCTTTGGCAATCGCGGAAATTGGTTCTATTTCCGAGCGTCGTATAGCCTTGTTGATTGATTCATCTATTTCTGGTTTGCCACCATTCTTGGTGCCGTCATCTGGCCTGAATTCGGGCTTCATGATTGCTCACGTAACAGCGGCAGCGTTAGCATCTGAAAATAAGTCGCATGCGCATCCAGCCAGTGTCGATACGATTCCCACTTCGGCTAATCAAGAAGATCACGTCAGTATGGCGACTTTTGCCGGGCGTCGTTTGCATGAGATGGCACACAATACCGCTACCATCGTCGGCATAGAATTGTTGGCGGCAGCGCAGGGAGTGGATTTCCATCAACCATTGAAAACCTCAACTACATTGACGACGGTGCACCAGTTGTTGCGTTCTAAAGTGGCTTTCTACGATAAAGATCGTTTCTTTGCACCAGACATCGAAGCAGCAAAATCTTTGGTGGTTGAAGGTGCTTTGAGTGCACAATGTAGCGACTTGTATGCGCATTTGTATTTGGCTTAAGTTGTAGCTTTTTTTGCCGCAGAGGCGCAGAGTACGCAGTGTAATCCAAAAAATTCTACGTGCTCTGCGCCTCTGCCGCGTTCTTTTGAATTTGATCTTGAACTTCATCATTTTGAGGACAGCCATGCGTAAATGGACCGCAAAAGATTACCGTACGATGCCGTGGAAAAACGGTGGTGGTAGTACTACCGAATTAGCGATTTTTCCTGAAAGTGCGGGGATGGATCACTTTGTCTGGCGTTTAAGTACTGCGACTGTAGGGCAGAATGGACCTTTCTCACATTTCGGACAAATTGATCGTAGCTTGGCAATTTTGACTGGTGCAGGTTTGGTGTTGAAGACCGATGCTGGCAGTACAGCAGAAAAAATGGTCACGCTGACTCAAGAAAGTATGCCGCATCGTTTCTCTGGCGAAGATAATATTTTTGCTGAGCAAATAGATGGCACTGTTGTTGATCTAAATTTGATGACGCGGCGCGATGTTTGTCAGCATTACATGCAACGCTTGAGCGCAGGTGAGCATTTGATCAATGCGGAGGATGCACAACAAATTTTACTATTCTGCGAAAAAGGTCGTGCGCAATTGATCAAGCAGGCACAACTGGAAGCGGGTGATTTAGTTTTACTTGAAGAAGAACATGAGGCCAGTGGGATCCGTTGTCACATTGAAGCGGAAGAGGGCAGCCTTTTGTATCTAATGCGCATTAGTTTTTTAAATCACCATGAACAGCGTGGAGGCGCGCATGGGCTTGTTTAATTGGGATAGCCTTTGGCTCAACGTGCATCTTGCCACGATGGAGTCTGGCAACGGTTACGGCATCATTCGTGATGCGGCAATTGCCGTCAAAGATGGCAAGATCGCGTGGTTAGGCGCAGTGCAAGACTTACCCAGCGACTATGCAGCGCAAATCACGCACGATGGACAAGGATGTTGGTTGACACCCGGTTTGATCGATTGCCATACCCACATGGTGTATGCAGGCAATCGCAGCAATGAATTTGAAGCACGTTTAAATGGCGTCGCATATGAAGAAATTGCCCGTCAGGGCGGTGGCATCGTGTCGACCGTTATAGCCACACGTGCCGCCAGCGAACAAGAATTAATGCAAGCAAGTTTGCCACGTGTCCTCAGTAGTTTACGTGAAGGTGTGACGACGCTGGAAATTAAATCTGGTTATGGACTCGATACAGCAACAGAAGCAAAAATTTTGCGTGTCGCAAGGCAGTTTCAACGTGATTTGCCAGTCAGAGTCACAACGACATTTTTAGGTGCACATGCCTTACCACCGGAATTTTCTGGTCGTGCCGATGATTACATCGATGAAGTTTGTGAGCGCATGTTACCTGCGATTGTGGCTGAAGGATTGGCTGATGCGGTCGATGTGTTTTGCGAAAAGATAGGTTTTACGCTAGAGCAAACTGAGCGTGTGTTTCAAACTGCACATGCACATGGTTTGCCGGTGAAATTACATGCGGAACAGCTATCCGATCAGGGCGGCGCTGCACTGACCGCCAAATATCAAGGTCTATCTGCCGATCATTTGGAATACCTGAGCGACGAAGGTATTGCTGCGATGCAAAAGCACGGTACGGTTGCTGTTTTATTGCCCGGCGCATTTTACTTTTTACGTGAAACTAAATATCCACCACTTGCCGCTTTGCGTGCAGCGGGCGTGCCGATCGCATTGGGGACAGATTGCAATCCAGGCACTTCGCCAATGACCTCACCATTGCTCACCATGAATATGGCGTGTACCTTGTTTCGCATGACACCTTTAGAAGCCCTGCAGGGCGTGACGTTACATGCGGCGCGAGCCTTGGGATTGCATGAGCATGTCGGCAGTCTGGGTGTAGGAAGACAGGCTGATTTTGCACTTTGGAAAATTGAACGACCAGCGGATTTAGCCTATATGATCGGTGTTAATCCTTGT